>JAGABI010000004.1 GCA_017614715.1 Bacteroidales bacterium
AGGATTTTTGGCACTTTCCGCAAATTATACTGACACATCAAGTAAAGATAACATACTGGACAGCCTATTCCAGTAATTCTGCCAATTCATAATGTCTTGACAATCCCTTTGTCCATTATAACAAGATTTATAACTATACTTTGAAAATATATAAAATATTTAAAAATATATTTTAGAATAATGGCAAAAAGAAAGGGTGGCGTGAGCCACCCTTAACTTTATTGAATGTTGGATAATACGGATTATTCTGCGATGCAGCGTACGCCCAGACCACGGGCTACAATACTGGAAGCTACATCAAAAAGATCATTTTTATCTAAATATTCAAATGTAGATGAACCACTGCCGGTAGTTTGATCATATTTCCAAGCAAAACAGAAGCCCATATTCTTGCCATTGTGGCCGGATGTCCACAATGTAGCAAAGGGGCCGGCGAGGCCATCTATGGTGACAGGGGCAGGGCCTCTTACGGCTTGGTATCTACCAAATGCAGTAGACCATGCATGACCGTTATAGGGGATGAACAGGTTAGCACCACCGTCAACGGGTACATAAACACCGAATACGTTACCAGAAGTAACTGCAGTGTAGTTCACGAAGGTGTCCCATCCCATCACCTTATAACCAACAGGGCAAGGGTCGAAATATGTCTTTGAAGATTCATAGCCGCGTTTCAGGCGGTTAGCACCAGTCGTCTGATCTTCTGAGGCATAACTTCCGCCACCCCAGAACTTGCCTAACAATTCTGCGTAAGCAGAAAAATCATAAACATAAACCCAATGATAATCACCGCCATGAGAGGGATCCGACGGGTCAGTTGCATGACAGTTAAGGTTGGGACGGTTGGGATTATCTGCGAGTGCGCTTTTCAAAGTGGCTTTGTCGGGATAATCGGGGTACTCGTAGCCAAGCCTCTTCGTATAAATACCATTTTCGAACTCTTCCCAGGTATAGCCCAGAGGGTTACCAAACTGATAAGAAAGTCCGCATACCTCTTCAATAGAGGTAGGAAGAACAGAACCGTTTGAGAGAGCACCCAGGTTGCGGTCCATGATGTTATAAGTGTTACCGTCAATGGTGAAAGGAAGAGTAGCGGGAGCGTCTGTGCACCAGATAACCCATGTCCATACACATTCACCACCGTATGTAAGAGTCAGCTTGGCATTTCCCTCTCTACCGGTAGCTTTGAACAGTATCTTACCGTCCTCGTAGCTTACATTGGATACGCAGTCGTTCTGGTTCAGGGTGACTTCTACGCCGTCACCTGTGAAATCACTGATTCCCTTCCTTTTTGTCCATTCAGGATATACAATAGAAGCTGGCCTTGCATTAAAATCGATAGATGTTCTGGCGCCGTTACCAGCGATTGTGGCATCGATTGAGTAGTAGCCGCGCTCGCTTACGATATAGGTGTTTGCAGTTCCATTCGCACTGAGGTCGATGGGGTCACCCAGGGGCTCCTCAACGGGAGAACCAAGGGTCTTGAATGCCTTGCCGGACTCATAGTTTTTGCCTTCAAACTCTGTGCTGATTTCATCATAACCGTTAGTGAGCGTCATCGTGATGGTGCTGTTTGACATATCTACGGGAGCAATCATCATGACGAAGCGTACGGTCTCACCTGCCTCAAAGTACATGCCGTCTGAGCCACCGAGGGTGAGGGTGATTGTGTCAGATGTGCCTTCGGGCTCGATGGATATCTCATCGGCTGTCAGGTCAACTATACCTTCAGTGATGAATGGGGTGCCATCAGAGGTGAGGGAGAGCTCGTTGTAAGAGCCATCTTCTTCAAAGGTGACATCCAATACCATAAGTGCGCCGATATGTTTCATGGAGAAGCTGCAGGCACCTTCAACTGCCGGAATGCTGGCTACAAGATAGTCAACTGCGCAGAGGTTCCAGGCTTCTTTTTCCATCATCGACTGGCCGGTATAGTCCACGGGGATCTCGGTTGCATCAGGTACAACATCATCACTGCCGGGATAGAATGCCGCATAAGACAGGCCCTCAAAGAGGCCAAAGCCGCCGCCGTCAAATACGCATGAAGTACCTTTGTTATCCTTCACTGTGAAACGGAGGCCGTCACCAACGGGGTTTAAAGGATAGATACGCAGGATGTCATCATCCTCGAATGCAAAAGTCACCTTGTTGTCGCTGATTGTGAACGCGGTTTTGGTTGCACCGTCCAGGACAAAGTCAGCAACGGTTGCTGTGGGGTTGAAAACCATGGAGTCGCTCTTTGCAGGCTCTTCCATAGTACAGGAGAAAGCGATGGCTGAAACAGCCAGAATAGCTACTAAAAGTGTTCTTTTCATAGTCTTTGCAGTTTTGCCATTTAGCTTAAAAATTCATAGAATCAATACCTACTTCCGGGTTAATGGAAGAACCCTGAAGGATTGCATTCTCAGGGGAGATTTCATACTCCTTGATTGAAGGGGATACGTAAAGATTTCTTTTCATCTTGCTTTTTGGATTATATTAATACTAAATAATAAATGATACACACTTGTTTACCAGTTATGGACTCCGCCTAATTCCATGTCATCGATGCTGGCTTCGGGGTCAATAGCGGGGTCAGAGACCTGCAGGATGGCATTCCTGAGGGTAATGCTATACTTCTCGCTTGTGGGGGATACGTAAAGATTTGTTTTCATCTTACTGTTTGATTATGTTAATAATTAAATAATATTATTCAACTTCAACTATATATGCCTTTCCGGCCTTGTAGTTCTCGCCGGCAATCTCCGAGCTGACGATTACGTCATCGCCGTTCTTGAGTTCCAGATGGATAGTGTTGCCAGTCATATCGACAGGGGCAATCAACATAAAGAGAGTGGTCTCGCCGGCATCAAGGGATATTCCGTTTGAGTCGGCATCGCCGAGTGCAAGGGAAACAGATTCGGTGGTTTCCTCTGGAGTGATTGTAACCGGATTAGCAGTCAGATCCACTTTGCCTTTCAAGATAAACGGCGTATCGCTTGAGGTGAGTGACAGCTCAGTCGCTACAGCGGCCTCATTAAGAGTAATCTTTACCGGTAACAGTGAGCTGAGGTGCTTCATGGTAAATCTGCAAGCATTATTCTCAACTTTGGTGTCGGGGGCGCAGAGGAAATCAACAGAGCCGAGGTCTTTCTGGCTCATATCGGAATAGTCAACCTTGATTGATTGTTTAGCGAATTCACGATTTGTACCAGGATAGAATGCTGAATAACTCAAGCCGTCAACGAGTTTAAAACCGGTTGCTTTGAATATCCAGGAATTACCTGTATTCGTTTTGGCATAAAAACGGGTTCCATAGTCATGGATACTGGGATATACTCTCAGGACATCACTCTCAGTAAATTGAAACGTTATCTTATTGCCATCCGAATTCACCTGATACGTGGTTTTAGTGGCTGCACCGTCAATTACAAAATCCTCGATGGTTGCGGTAGTGCCAGAGATGAGGGAGTCGTCCTCATGCGGGTCCGGCTCGACCTTCTCTGTACAAGAGAAGGAGATGGCTGCAGTTGCCAGAAACGCTGCTAATAGTATTCTTTTCATAATGAAATCGGTATTACTCGCATAATCAGCCCTAAAGATAAGAAGAAATTAACAAACAATCAAATAAACAAAGAAAAAGGGTAGCTTGCGCCACCCTTTTCTTTATTGAATGAAGATAAACTACACTATTAGTACTCAAACTCGTCTGCCATACAACGGACGCCAAAACCACGGGCAATGATATGGCCAGTACTAGGAGAAGGCACGTAAGAAGCAGAGCTGGCATCTGTTGCAATAAATGAATTGAAGTATGCCATATTCCTGCCTACATGCCCCGACAGCCATAGCGTGGCATACACTCCGCGCCCGAGTTCATCAGGATAAGGACCACCTGCCATCCAGAAGGGCTGACCACTCTCATCACTAGGCCAGGCTACGCCGTTGTAGGGGATGAAGATGTCACCGTCATCACAGGGAACAAACAAGCCCTTGGAATTACCAGAGAAAGTATCTTCATCTGTGAAGTCATCAAAAGTGTCCCATCCCATAATCTTATAGCCGGCGGGGCAGGGGTCATACAGCGTCTTGACTACTTCATCTCCATATTTCCGGGAGCCATTGATATCAGAGCCGCCGCCCCAAATCGGGGCATACGTTGACTTTTCACTAACACCATCTAGCCCCAAGTATTGGAACCATACATAGTCTCTGTCTTTAGATTCTGGAGCGGGAGTAACATTCAGGGTAGGTTTGGTAGGATTAAGGGCAAGTGAATATTGCTGAGTGGCAATTCCACGGCCATTAAATAAATACCCCTGGTAACCCTCGTTGTAGAAATCTTCGAAAGTATAACCAATGGGGTTGCCATACTGGTAGTACAAACCGGACAATTCCTCACAGGTTGCATTGTCGGTGCCGTCTGAGATGGCACCCATGTTGCGGTCCATGATATGATATTCCATATCAGCACTTTCAATATAATAAGTAAGAGCTGCAGGAGTGTCTGTGCACCAGATGTGCCATGTCCATACCCCTGCGCTACCATTCATGAGAGTCAGCTTGGCGTTACCCTCGGCGCCGGTAGCCTTGAACAATATCTTACCGTCTTTGTAGCTTACATTTGACACGCAGTTGTTCTGGTTCATAACAACTGCTACGCCGTTCCCCACAAATCTATCCACAACACCAGTATTGAAGTTGTATGCGGGATATACATAAGGAGCAAACGCCCTATCCCAAGAAGCCATCTTCCCGTTACCGGCGATGGTTGCATCTATTGAATAGTAGCCGGGCTCGCTCACGATATAGGAGTTTGCAGTCTCATTTGCACTGAGGTCGATGGGATCACCAAGGCTGACGGGAGAACCAAGGACTTTGAACGCCTTGCCGGCCTGGTAGTTCTTACCCTCAATCTCTGCGCAGATTACGTCATCACCGTTCTTGAGTTCCATCAGGATGGTGCTGTTTGACATATCTACGGGGGCAATCATCATAATGAAGCGTACGGTTTCGCCTGCCTCTACAGAGATGCCGTCTGCATTGCCAAGTGCGAGGGTGATGGTCTCGGCGAAATCTGTACCGGTGACAGCGATGGGATCGGCAGTCAGGTCAATAGTCCCGTTTGTGATGAAGGGGGTGCCATCAGAGGTGAGGGAGAGCTCGTTGTAAGAGCCAGCCTCTTCAAAGGTGACATCCAATACCATAAGTGCGCCGATATGTTTCATTGAAAAGTTGCAGGTGCCTTCAACTGCCGGAATGCTGGCTACCAGATAGTCAACTGCACTGAGATCCCAGGCTTCTTTTGCCATCATCGACTGGCCGGTATAGTCCACGGGAATTTCGGTTGCATCGGGTACGACATCGTCACTGCCGGGATAGAATGCCGCATACGACAGGCCCTCAAAAAGGCCAAATCCGCCGCCGTCAAATACGCATGAAGTACCTTTGTTGTCCTTCACCGTGAAACGGTAGCCGTCCCCGAGTTCGGGAGAAATGGGATAAATGCGCAGGATGTCGTCATCCTCGAATGCAAAAGTCACATTGTTGTCACTGACTGTGAACGAGGTTTTGGTAGCTCCGTCAAGTATGAAGTCCGCAACGGTTGCCGTGGGGTTGAAAACCATGGAGTCGCTCTTTACAGGTTCCTCCACAGTACAGGAGAAAGCGATGGCTGCAGTAGCCAGAATCGCTGCTAAAAGTGTCCTTTTCATATTGTGTTTCAATTAGGTTAATTCCAGTTCGTAAAAGTAATAAGAAATCTACGAACAATCAAATAAACAAAGAAAAAGGGTAGCTTGCGCCACCCTTTCCTTTATAGAATGAATGATAAAAATACTATTCGCTGTAATCAAACTCGTCTGCCATACAACGGACGCCAAAACCACGGGCAATGATATGACCATCACGAGGTGATGGCTGGAAAGCACCGGTATTAGCATTCTTTGCATAGAACGAATTAAAGTATGCCATATTCCTGCCTATATGCCCCGACAGCCATAGAGTGGAATACACAGCGCGCCCGTTTGCATCAGGATAAGGACCGCTTGCCATCCAGAAAGGTGCACCATTTTCATCATCCGGCCAAGCCGCGCCATTGTAAGGAAGGAAGATGTCGCCATCATCAAGGGGAACAAACATACCCTTGGAATTACCGGAGAATGTATCTGAGCTCGTGAAGTCCTCAAAAGTTTCACATCCCATAATCTTATAACCAGCAGGGCAAGGGTCATACAACGTCTTGACTACTTCATCCCCATACTTCAAGCTACCATCAATATCAGAGCCGCCGCCCCAAATCGGGGCATACGTTGACTTTTCACTAACATCTTTTATCCCCAAGTATTGGAACCATACATAGTCTCTGTCTTTAGATTCTGCAGCAGCCGTAACATTCAGAGTAGGTTTGGTAGGATTAAGGGCAAGTGAATATTGCATGGTGGCAATTCCACGGCCATTAAATAAATAACCCTGGTAACCCTCGTTGTAGAAATCTTCGAAAGTATAACCAATAGGGTTGCCATACTGGTAGTACAAACCGGACAATTCCTCACAGGTTGCATTGTCGGTGCCGTCTGAGATTGCACCCATGTTGCGGTCCATGATATGATAATCATAACCATAAACTTCAAAAGCACGAACAGCAGGGGCATCTGTGCACCAGATGTGCCATGTCCATACCCCTGCGCTACCATTCATGAGAGTCAGCTTGGCGTTACCCTCTTTGCCGGTAGCCTTGAACAATATCTTGCCGTCTTTGTATCTTACATCGGATACGCAGCCGTTCTGGTTCAAAACAACTAACACGTCGTTACCCACAAATTTATTCACAACACCAGTGTTGAAATTGTATGCGGGATATACATAAGGAGCAAACGCAGCATCCCAAGACGCCATTCTACCGTTACCGGCGATGGTCGCATCTATTGAATAGTAGCCAGGCTCACTTACTATATAGGAGTTTGCAGTCTCATTTGCACTGAGGTCAACGGGCTCTTCTACTTCTACTTCAACCGAGTATGCAGTGCCGGCCGCAAAGTTCTTACCTTCAATCTCTGAGCTGGCAACTACTTCTTTACCATTCTTGACCTCCACCTGGATGATGCTGCCGGTCATATCGACGGGAGCAATCATCATGAAGAAGTTGACTACTTCACCAGCATCAACAGAAAAGACCTCTGCGCTTGCTTTTGTGTATGCCTCCGGGTCAAGAGACATGGAGACAGTTTTAGCGGTTTTCTCAGATTTGATGACAACAGGATTCTTAGTCAGGTCCACGGTGCCGCTCAAGATAAACGGAGTCTTATCTGAGGTGAGGGAGAGCTCGGTAATGGGGGTTGCCTTGTCAAAGGTGACTTTTATTGGCAGCAGTGCGCCGAGGTGTTTCATTGTGAATTTACAGCCTTCCTTTTCTTTAGGCTCGATGCCGGTAGCATACAGGAAGTCTGTTGAGCCGAAATCCCATAACCACTGGCCGGTAAAGTCAACAGGAACCTTGTTTGCTGCGGGTGCAACGCCACCTTCACCGGTACCGGGGTAGAAGGCAGCATACGACGTGCCCTCATAAAGGCCAAAGCCGCGTTCGCGGCCGTCGAATATGCAAGAGGAACCCTTATTCTCCAATACTTTGAAGGGGAGACCGTTACCGGTGGGGTTTACAGGATATAAATTAAGTATATCATCATCGCTGAATTCAATCGTCACCTGGTTGCCGGTGGCACTTAAAATAGTTTTGGTTGCACCGTCAAGTACGAAGTCCTCAACGGTTGCGGTGGGGTTGAAAACCAAGGAGTCGCTCTGTGCAGGCTCTTCCACCGTACAGGAGAAAGCGATGGCTGCAGTGGCCAGAATCGCCGCTAAAAGTGTTCTTTTCATATTGGTTATGAATTTGTTTATAATCGCATTAATTCCTAGTACAACGGTGCAGAGTAGATATCACCCTGTGATGAACCGATATAGAAGGGGTCGATGTCAACTTCAGGGAAGATAGAGATTTGTAAAATCGCGTTCTCGGGAGAGATTAAGTACTCTTTGACCTGAGGGGTTACGTAAGACTGTTTCTTTTTCATATTGGGTTATTTTTTTAATTAAATTCATTTGGGACAAATATAAAAAATAATTGGGCTAATATCAAATAGTCATTTACCATTATTGCATATCTCCGCCGAAAAAAGCAAGGAGAATATATATTGTAAAGAGCAGAAGGGTGAAAAGGGCAACATAGCCGACCAGCATCACCCCACGGGGGGCTATCGCTGCAATCCCGGCCACGAGAGCCAGAGCTCCGCCTGCAAGAATGTAGTGCTTGACGCCGATTTTGCCCTTGAGGGAGAACATCTTTATGCGGCTCACCATCAAAAGGGAGAGGGCAGAGGCCACCACCGGGATGGCCCAGCCGCCGTTAAGCAGGTTGAGGATTGCGCTGTCGGTGCCCGCAATTGCGCAGGTGTGGCCGTAGGCAATCATTGAGGCGGCTATCATTGCAGAGGCGGGGGTGGGGAGGCCGTTGAACTGGTGGCTGTTGCTCTCGCCAACATTGAAGCGGGCCAGACGTATCGCCGCAAAGGGGACCATGAGTAGCGGAACAAAGGCAAGCGGGTGGGGCACCCCCGAGCAGTTGAGCTTGAAGTGCCAGGTGAACATCATAAGGGCTGGCGCCAGGCCAAAACTCACCAGGTCGCTGAGAGAATCCAGCTCTTTGCCCATGGGGGATGTCACCCTCAGCAGGCGGGCAAGGGCGCCGTCGCAAAGGTCACACGCAGCCCCCGCCAGTATGCAGCAGTAGGCCTGGAAGAAATAGCCCCAGAGGGCCAGTATGCAGGCGCATACACCGCACATCAAGTTAAGGCAGGTTACCAGGTTGGGGATATATTTTTTCACGGCAGGGGCTTGTGTTAAAGGTTAGCGTATACCCATCTTATTGCGGATCTCCTTGGGGATGGCGTTCTTGTGCACCATAATGTTGAGTGTTTTATGACGCACAAAAGAGTCGGATGCGTAGAGCATGCCGTGATATTTGCCATAGTCGCCCCAGGAGTTCTTCACCATGAAGAAGTTGTTGCCGTCCTGATCCTTGGCCAGGCCGTAGATGTGCATGCCGTGGTCGTCGGTGGTGGTTTTGTTGTCAAAGCTCTCCTGACGCAGTTCCTGGGTCACTTTGATCTCGGGTGCATCGGCCCTCATCTGCTCCAGCCGCATTGCCTTCTCCTCTGCAGATACGCCTACCCAGCGCTCCTGGTCGCTGCCGGCCTCTTCCACTGCAGAGAGGTCGGGGTTGACGGCTATGCCGCTGCGGGAGAAGCCCTGCTCGCTGACATCGGTGCCCCAGGCCACCGTGTAACCCTTGTCAATGGCGTTGTAGATAATAGCCATCATATCGTCCATAGGGACGTTGTAGCTGGAGTCCCAGCGCCAGTTGTCCTCAACTTCCAGCACAAACTGGGTGTAGAAGGGATGGTGGGTAAATGAGGTGATGGAGATATAGTCCTCCGGCTTGATGCCAAGTGAGGCTGCATAGCTCTTGGGGGTGTATTTCTTGCCGTTATATTCAAACTCTTCCGGGCAGGGGCCCAGATATGCATCCAGAATGCCCTGCAGGGCGCGTTTCCATGCAGTGGAAACTTTCTTGTTGGGGTTCTTGATTATGGCATTCAGGAACCCTTTCATACCGGTTTCCATCTCGCTGTGGCGGTTGAGTTTCTCGCCATAGTTGAGTCCGTTCATAACCTCTTGGGGCACAATGCCATAGTCCTGCCATATGTGGAAGACGTCTTCACTTGAACTGCCCTGGGCAAAGTTGAGGACGCCGTTCAGGCGTACAAACTTCTCCGCTTTGTCGGCGTATGCCTTACTTACCACAAACATCTCGGAAAGGTCGGTTTCAGGGCCGCCCATGCGGATAATCTCAGACTCGATAAACGAGAGTGTTGAGTAGCACCAGCAGGTGCCGCTGCTGGCCTGGTTCTTTACGGAGGTCACGGGAATCTCCTTCACGGTGGTGAAGGTGTAGTCTTTTGTCTTGAATTCTGGCCTGGACTGCGCCTGAAGGGCAAAAGATGCCAAGGCGATGCAGCCGAGGAGTGCCAATGTCTTTTTCATATACCTATAATATTATAATAATTTCTGTTGCATCATAAGCCGCAGCAGGTTGAGGGCGTTGGAGGCAAAGCGCTGCATGTTGACCTCACGGCTTGCGGAGGCACTTTTGACCATACGGGAGACTACCTCGGTGGCGCCGGTGTACGGGTTGCGGTGAGCCGCAGCTATCCAGCAGGTACCAACCGGCTTGGCGTCGCTCCCTCCGCCGGGGCCGGCGATGCCTGTGGTGGCTACGCTCCAGTCGGTATCCAGCAGTGTCGCCACGCCGCGGGCCATTGACTCCGCGCACTCTTTACTAACTGCACCGTATTTCTCCAGAATCTCCTCAGGAACGTTCAGAAGGTTCATTTTCACATCGTTGGCGTAGCTGGTGACGCTCCCCTTGTAATACTCGCTGCTGCCCGCCACGCCGGTAATCAGGTTTGACACCAGGCCGCCGGTGCACGATTCTGCCACGGAGATGGTCTCCTGATATGCCGCTGCCGGGGGCGTCTGGAGCAGGCGGGGGATAACCGTCTGCAGGGTGTCTTCCCCCTCACCATATATATAATTGCCCAGCAGGGTGTAGAGGTCGTAAATTGCAGCATCCATCGCCTCCTTGCGGCCCGGCTCGCCGGCGCCGTAGAGCGAAAGGCGCAGCCGCACGCCGTAAATGGCGTTGGGCAGGTAGGCGAGGTGCAGGTATTCCGGCAGGGCGCTCTCCCACGCCTCTATGGTCTTAGCCAACACCGATTCTGCCAGGCCAAAGGTGCAGATGGTGCGGTGGAGTATAGCGTCCAACTCAAAGTGACTCTTTATGGCCTCCATAACGTCGGGCAGGGCGGCGATGGTCTCGTATGGCACGCCCGGCATGGAGTAGAGTAACCTCGGATGGCCATATTTGCCACCTTCGTCAAAGAAAAACTCCATGATGGGGGCGGTGCCCAGCTTGTTCACAATTACGCGGGCAGTGTCGGGGACATCGGCTTGGGCGCGGTTGGTATCCAGCATGGCTATGCCGCGGCGGTTGAGTATGCTCTCTATCACCTCCATCTGGGCGTCGCTGCGGTAATATCCTTTTGCTCCGGAGAGGGTGGCCAGGGCCTCTTTGGTGATGTCATCCTTGGTTGGACCAAGCCCTCCGGTGACCATGACTATATCGTTGTTCCTCAAAAGGTTGTCCAGATGAGTCATTATGGTTGCGCGGTCATCGCCTATAGATGAAATCTGCTTCACCCGCACCCCGATAGCGCCCAGCGCGCGGGATATGTGCGAGGAGTTTGTGTCAACAATCTGACCTATTAAGATTTCATCGCCTATGGCGCAGATAGATGCAGTTTTCATAGCACAAGTTTCGCATATACCATATTGCATATATGTGATCGGTGGTCGGTATGCGAAAATTTTTCCCACCGCACATTCTATTTATGTTTGTCCCCAACCCTACATCCCTTCCCCAGGTAATCACCCCAACAAGCGCGCTTGTCGGGGGCCCCATGGAAGGGACTTGTTCTATGCCTTGCGGCTCTACAAACTGCGTTACGTTTCCGCGTTAAATACCTTATGATGCGTTTTGCAAAGAGAGGTCCGTTGTATATAAAGCCGGTGTAGACTTCTACCAGTGAGGCTCCTGCGTCCAGCATCTGGCTGGCCTGTGCGGGGGTCATTATTCCGCCCGAAGCGATGATAGGGAGCAGGCCGTTGCTCTTCTCGTGGACATATTTAACGGTGGCGAGCGCCTTTTCAAACAGGGGAGCGCCGCTCAATCCGCCTTCACCTATTGTGGATACGGTCTTTTCCGGAGTTTTGAGGTTATCGCGGCTGCGGGTGGTGTTGGTGGCCACTATACCGTCTATCCCGTTGATAAGGCAGAGGTGGATTATCTCGTCTAACTGACTCTGTTCCAGGTCTGGAGATATCTTTAGGAGGATGGGTCGGGAGGTCTCGTTGTAGCGGCGCACCTCCATCACAGATTCAATCACCTGGCTGAGCATCTGGTTGCCCTGGAGCTGTTGCATGTTCTTGACGTTTGGGCAGGAGACGTTCAACACAAAGAAATCCACAAAATCGTATAGCAGGGCCAGCGAACGGCAGTAGTCCTTGTATGCCAAATCGTTGGGAGTGTCGCTGTTCTTGGAAATATTGGCTGCGACTATAATGCGGGGAGAGCTGGTTCGGAGCTGCTTGAGGGCCGCCTTTGCTCCGTTGTTGTTGATCCCCATCCTGTTTATCAGGGCCTGGTCTTTGGGGAGGCGGAAAAGTCGGGGTGAGGGGTTGCCCGGCTGGGGCTCGGGGGTGAGTGCACCTATTTCTATAAAGCCAAAGCCAAAATTGGCCAGGTCGTTATAAAACTCCCCGTTTTTATCCAGCCCGGCTGCGATTCCCACAGGGTTGGGGAACTTGATGCCGAACAGTTCAGTCTCAAGCGATTTTCTCCGCCGGCAGAAACACATTCGCGCGAGGGGAAGTGCCCCGGGGATGTAACGGAGAACCTTAAGGAACCCCATAGTTATCTTATGAGCCTTCTCTGCAGGGAAGAGAAAGAGGAGAGGTCTGATTAGCAGTTTGTACATATCGTACAAAGATACTAAAAAAGAGACAACGTATTAAACTATTAACCTATCTCACCTCGTAGGTGCCGTCGGTGTATAAAATGGTGATTTGGGCAATCCGTTTTGCAGGGTTACCGGCTATTGCAGGGATTTTTACCCGATTCTCAGAGGGATATTTTTGAGGTTGAGGCGCAATAACTTGCTGTGGCGCAGATGATTGACGCGGATTTTCCGGTTGCGTGGGAGTTTGCGGATCCTGCTGTACTTGCGCGGTCTGGGAGGGCGAAGCAGGGGTAACAGACGCATTTTGGGGTGCTGGTTCAGTCGGGAGTTTGGCAGAGAAAAGGTCTGGTTCAGCGCCTGTTACCGTATTCTCTTCAAGTTGTGCATTAAATGATTCACCAGTATAGGGTTCAGTTTGCAGTGAAGCTGCGACTGTGCTCTGCTGGGTGGGGAAGTCGCGGTATGCTTTGCCGTTCCCGGTGATGAGCCAGTCGGGATTAATCTTGGGAAAAGTCACCAGCATCTTGTTGATGAACTCAAAGCTGGGTTTGTTGCGACCGGAGAGAAGGTGGGAGACACCAGAACGCTGAACCCCGAGCTTGTCAGCAAATTGACTCGGGGAGAGCCCCTCCATTGCAAGGAAAAGTTTGAGTCTTTCTTCCATATAACTTTTGTAAACCGTATGATACAAATGTAGTAAACATTTTTGAGCCTGGCAAAAGAATATTTGAGATACAATTGTAAATTACAGATGTAAGCAGATTCGGATGGGTGAGATGCCGTTAAATCTGGGGTATTTTCTATTGATGTACAAAATGAGTTGATTTTTATATTTAACTGATATTAATTAGTATAACTATTGTACTATGTTGTTTTATACCCAGTTTTACGATGTATTTAGGTAAAATATTACAACTGTTGATAATATCACCTGCTTTAAAGGTATAATTATGAATCGTTAAATATCTGGTATTAAGGATTATAATCATTGATATTTGATTTTATAACAAAAAGTAATAAGACATAAATGAATTTAATGCGATTTTCCTGTCATTGATTTTTGTAAATGCCTGTTTTGGGCGCCATGATTGTTATAATGTTATTTACAAGTTACATCTTTCAATTTATATGTATTTAAAGTGATACTTCAAATAGTTTTTTAATCACGAATCCTGCACATTTTTTATCTTTGTTTAAAATTGAGACGATGACCGTAGATATAGACATTAATAACTACGACTATTCCCTACCCGAAGAGCGCATTGCAAAGTATCCTTTGCCAAACAGGGATGACTCAAATCTGTTGGTCAATATAGGAAATGGATATTCTAAGGAGTGTTTCAGGGATATTTCACATTATTTGCCGGTAAACGGCTTTATGGTGTTCAACCAGACCAAGGTGATTCCTGCCCGGCTGTTCTTCCGCCGCGAGACCGGCTCGATGATAGAGATCTTCTGCCTTGAACCATACGAACCTTCTGATTATCAAATTTGTTTCGCTACTACTTCAAGTTGCCGCTTTAAGTGTATGGTGGGCAATCTGAAGCGTTTCAAAGACCGTGTGAGGCTCGTTACTGACCATTGTGACGCCTCGCAGAAGGCGGTTTTGGAGGAACTGGATCTCACAGCCAGCCTGGTGGAGCGTACTGATAACACATGCATAGTGGAATTCCGTTGGAACGGGGGTGAGTCTTTCTCTCGTGTGATGGAGATGTGCGGCAATATGCCCATCCCACCATATCTGAACCGTGAGACCGAGGAGTTGGATTATACCCGCTACCAGACCACTTATGCCCGCTGGGAGGGCTCTGTGGCTGCTCCTACGGCCGGTCTTCACTTTACCGACAGGGTCATGGATTCTATCAGAAGCCGCGGCATAGATATAGATTATGTTACGCTGCACGTTGGGGCGGGGACATTTCTCCCGGTGAAGAGTGACAATGTGGCGGAGCACAACATGCACAGCGAGCCGTTTGTGGTTACGCGGGCATTCCTGGAGAAGCTCTTAAGTCATGTTGGCAGCGGGCGGCTGATTGCCGTAGGCACCACATCGACCCGCACCCTGGAATCGCTCTACTATCTGGGCGTGCACTGCATAGAGAGGGGGGCGCCAGGTGTGGTTGAGCAGTGGGAACCATACCGCGAACAGGGTTATGATATCTCCACAAAGGAGTCGCTATCTTCACTTGTCAAATATCTGGAAAATAATAATCTTGACAAGCTCACCGCAAGGACAAGATTAATTATTGTCCCTGGTTTCAAATATCGCATGGCAGACTATCTGGTTACAAATTTCCATCAGCCCAAGAGCACTCTGCTGCTGCTGATTGCGGCGTTTATCGGTGACCAGTGGCGGGATATGTACCGGTTTGCGATGGATAACGGCTTCCGCTTTTTGAGTTATGGCGACTCTTCTCTTTTGAAGCGCTGTTAGGTATTGTATTTGTAGTAATTTTTCTGATATTTGTTAAAAATATAGGTGTATGTTGGGTTTTCTTGACAGACTTGCGCTAAACAGGGGGCTTACGATACTGCTCTGCAGTGTGGCCCTGGCGCTTCTGTGTGTGGAGATTTGTTTTGCAGTGGTGCGCGGAAAGTTGCAGGCCCGTCAGATTGTGGGCTATATCTGCAAGTCGGTTGTGGCCGTTGCCGTTGCCGTTCTGGCAGGTTTCCTGCTTTCTCTGCTGAAGCTTGCCGGCAACTGGATTTACGTGGCATTTTATGGAGTGGCTCTGGTGGCTGTGGTGGCTGCCGTGCTGATTTATATTTTTGGTGAAAAGCGCGCCCTGAGGCTGGCTACCGCCAATTCGCTCCGCTCAAGCGCGGGCAATACCGCTGCTGTGCGGCACGCGAAAGGGTGGATGTACGGCATCTGCGTCGCGCTGTTTGTGGCTGCCGCAGTGGCTCTGGCTTTTGGCTGGCGTTTTGACCTGATCATGTTCCCGGTGGCTGTGGTGGCTGTGGCCCAGCTGCTGCTCGGGATACTCAAGTGGCGTTTCTGGTATGCCCTGGCCGCCGTGGTTATTGCAGGTTATGCTGTGTTGATGGTTGTGGAGGGGGTGATTGTTCCCGGGATGGCGTCGCTGCCCGTGATTGCCGGAGCTGCGATTGATGCGGCCTTCCTGGTTGCGGCGTTGGCAGACCTCGCGCTTAGAAAAGAGTAGGATGGAAGATTTATATATAAATATAAGACCTTACACCGATGCCGAGGCTGCCGCGGTAATGCCGTCGCTGGCGGCGAGTGAGCTTGTGGCATCCGCGGCAAAAGTGCTGTATCCCGATAAGGATCCGGATTATCTCCCAGGTATTATCCGCAGTTGCCGCACGGTGGAGGATTTCCAGGTTAAGGTGATTGCCGAGGCCTTGAGGATGGATCTGGAGTTGACTCACAGTACCCTTAGTTACAGTGGAGTGGAGAACTTTATCGATAGCGATGGTTCAGTTGGCAGGTTTGTGCTGCTCTCTACCCATCGCGATATTGTGCTGGATCCGGCGCTGGTGGAATATACCCTCCATCTGAACAATCTGCCAAAGACTGAGATTGCTGCGGGAGATAACCTGCTGGCAACTCCCGATATTGAGGATGCAATGCGCTCCAACCGTATGATCAAGGTGGTGCGCAGCGACAATCCGCGCGTAGTATATACCACCTCCAAGGTGCTCTCTGCTTACATTCGCGAAAAAGTGACCAGCGGCGACCGTTCTGTGTGGATTGCGCACCGCGGCGGGCGCACCAAAGATGGTTACGACCGCACCGAGCAGGGGCTGCTGAAGATGCTGGATATGAGCGGCAGCGGCTCGTTTGCAGAGAATTTTGCCGAGTTGCGCATAATGCCGGTCACAATCTCTTATGAATATGAGACTTGCGGGGCGCTGAAGGTGATTGAGTCACTCAGCAGGGCGCGCCAGGGATACTAT
This sequence comes from Bacteroidales bacterium, assembly GCA_017614715.1. Classification (GTDB taxonomy): domain Bacteria; phylum Bacteroidota; class Bacteroidia; order Bacteroidales; family UBA932; genus Equibacterium. Next base: position 16,530 of record JAGABI010000004.1, read on the forward strand.
CACAAGCAGCCCGGAGAGGATGTCAACAGCATGCTGCAGGGATTTATCCAGCCCAAGGGGAGGATTCATATCGATTTCTGCAAGCCGCTCACAGCAGAAGAACTTTCGTTGGCAGACAGTGCCCAACATAACGAAAAATTCCGTATATTGTCTGAGATTTTGGACGAGAGGCTCACCGCTTCGTTCAGGTTGTGGCCCACGAATTATGCTGCCGCTGACCTGCTTGCCGGGAATGACGGGTATATGAAACAAGGTTGTTATACGGTAGAAGACAGAGAGCGGCTTATAGAGAGGTGCAAACATGAAACAGAGGGGATGCCGCAAGAAGTATATACAGGATTATTAGAGCTCTATGCGGCTCATTTGAATAAAAGATAGAATAAGTATTACTAACATTTTAAAAATGGAATTATGAAAAAGTTTATTTTGCTCGCAGCTTGCGTGACCATGGTTCTGACCAGCTGCGGTCCCTGGTCCAATATGGCAAAGGGTACTGCTATCGGCGGTGGCTCCGGTGCTGCAGTGGGTGCCGGCGTAGGCGCCCTTGTTGGTAAGGATGCCCAGTCTGCTGCCATCGGTTCTGCAATCGGTGCTATCGTTGGTGCCGGTGTAGGTGCCATCATCGGCGACAGGATGGATAAAAAAGCTGAGGAACTGGCTGCAATTGAGGGTGCACAGGTAGAGACTGTGACCGACGTCAACAACCTGACCTCAGTTAAGGTTACCTTTGACAACGGTATTCTCTTCGCATTCAACAAATCCAACCTCAGCGACGCCGCAAAGAAATCTCTCAAGGAGTTCGCAGATTCCATGGCAGACATGCCCGACACAGACATCACCATCTGGGGCCATACCGACAATATCGGTACTGCAGAGGCTAACGAGAGCGTCTCCCAGAAACGTGCAAATGCCGTCAAGGATTTCCTCGTTGCCCAGGGTATCGCTGCGGACCGCATGATTGCAGAGGGTAAATCTTATAACATGCCCGTCGCTTCCAACGACACCGACGAAGGCCGCGCCCAGAACCGCCGCGTTGAGGTTTACATCACCGCAAACGCAGACATGGTTGCAGAGGCCCAGGCAGAGGTTGATGCAGAGGCAGCAAAATAGTATTTGTACTTACAACCCGACAAAAAAGGCGGCCGTTCGGCTGCCTTTTTTGTTGCTATCTCAGGAACCCGACGGCGTCTTTGATGAGGGCGTTGATGTCGGCCTGGGTGGCGAGGGATTCGATGGGGAAGCCGATGGTTAGGACGCGGTAGGCTGTGCCTTTGTAGGCGACGGCGGCGCTGATTCCGGAATCGGCATAACGCATCACCGTAAAGGCACCGGCGGCGTTGGTGGGCAAGAAGCCGTCGGGAGATTCCACACAGTAGCGGACAGCGTTGGGCTTAGTGTAGAAGGTGTAGCTGTGGCCGGAACTGAACTTATACGGGCTCTGTACTGAGCGGACGCTGCCGAAGTTGCCCCCCTTGTTGGTAAGCCACTGGCATTTGAGTACGTCGCTGATAAACTTTCTCTCGGCATCGGTCTCTTTCTTGATGGTGGCCTCCTCCGCTCCGAAGTCATAGATGAAATCGTTGCTGTCGCTGAGCACGTATGCGCCAGAGATGAGAAGGCTGCCCCCTTGCTTTGTGAACGCTGCCAGGGCGTCGCGGATGGCGGCGGGGAATACAGAATATTCAATTACCTGCTTTCGGGCGGATTTTGAGCCTTTTTCGCACTTCTCGTAGCCGACTGGGGTACGAACCTGTTTGCCGCAGATAAGGTCGCAAATGCGGTATTTCTTGAGCTCTACGCCGCCGCGGAGCAGTGCCTCGCGCGAGCAGGAGGTAAAACTGAGCCCGGCATTCATGATTGCCGCGCCGTGGAGCAGCGGATAGTCAAAGGTGTTGCCGGCGATTACATTTGTCTCGTAGTCACCGTAGCTGGCTCCGAATTCTGAATACTCAGTGCCCAGGTGCGACGCGTTGCGCCTAAACTCAAACATGTCGCCAGTAAAGGAGATGTCGCGCAGGTAGGGGACGCCGCCGTCTATGAAATTGGCGAAGCCGGCCAGGGATGAGTCACGGCTGGTGAACGATGCCGGGGCGGCGACGCGGTCAAAGTTGTTGACCACTATCACGTCTGCGGATTCGGAACCCTTTGCGAGTCCCACGGAGAGTATCTCGGAGCAGAGGCTCTCGCCACCCTCGTTTACCGCCGCCACCTTGAAGCTGTATATCTTGCCCGGCTCTATCGCCACGGAGAAGGTGTTGGAGCTGCAATGGGTGCCGTTGTCAAAGCCGTCGAGGCCGGTTTCCGGGTCGCCGGAGTAGAGGCCCGCACGCTTGGGGTCGGTGATGCGGGTGTAAACTATGTAGCTCTCCGGCTGGGCGGTGGGCTCCAGGGGGTCAGTGACCGCCTCCCAGCTGAGGCAGGCCTTGCCGGAGGAGATGCTTGCCGCAAAAGCTGTCACAGGGAGCGGCTGCACTACATATTCGCGCTCATTTATGTATGCGAGAAACTTCAGGATCCCTTTATACACCGCACGGGAGGCGATGAAACGGAACCGGGGGTCAAGCCCCAGCCGCATATCGGCAAAATTCTGGTGGGAGAGGAGTTCCAGCAGCATCGCCGGCACATAGGGGACGCGGCTCTCATAATATGAGCGGTCCCATATACTGCGCCGGCTCCAGTCAGGCTCCAGGGTGGCGCGGATGTCGCTCACGACCTGCGTCTGCACCATATCGGCATATTCGCGCCCTATGTCGCGGCTGCCGCCGTGGGGATACTTCTCCTCGCCGTCGGAGATTCTGGTATATATGGCCAGAGTCCCCACAATCGAATCGTTTTTGGTGATGCCGGCATCGGTGTGGAAGGCAAAGGAGAGGTCCAGCGGGATGCGGTAGCCCGGCTCCTTGGGGTTGCGGTTGCTCCCGCCCAGCAGGGCGTTGACCCAGCGGGCACGGCAGGTGTAGTCGTCGCGGTAGTCGTCGGTAAACCGTGTCACCGAGTAGATGGTGTCGTTCATACCGGCCCATTGCAGCCAGCTGCGGGCACCTTCGCACCAGCGGGGATATCCGGAGATCTCGCTGGAGGCCTCGAAAGGGAGCCTGCGGGGTTTGCCATTCTCATCTTTGGGATACGGCTTGCGGGCGATGTTGCCCATGCCGCCGCCGAATTTTACAGCATCGGCCGATACTATTTCCCCGTCGCGGCCGGTTACGTTGGTGAGGGTAACCCCTTGATTCTTGGCAGAGGGGGAGAAGCCGAATGTGCCGAGGTAGATCCAGGTGGAGCCGCCCATGGTCTGGTTCACCCGGAAGGTGGTGCTGCCGCCGTTGTGGTCAACGGTGTATTGGGCGTTATCGGTGCTGCCGTAAGTGGTTATGTATGAAACATATACTGCATATTCACCCTCCTGCCTTATATCGGGGGTCCAGGTGGCGACAGATGTTGCATCATCCTCTGCTATGGACTCGACAATGCGGGCGGTACCGTCAAGGAAGGGGTTATCCTGCTCAAGGTAAACCTCCTTTGTGGCGGCAAAGCCGGGCTGCTCTGCATTTTTCCAATGGTGCTTGCGCGAGAGTTCGCTGTAGGCGCCGTCGCGGGAGTTGGTGTCGTTGTCAACTATAAGTTCGCGGGTCTGCACGTCTCGCTCGCGCGGGAGCATCACCACAGCACCGGCGTTTTCCAGCATGGGGACCAGGTAGGGGAGCACGTAGCTCTGGGTGTAGAGATCCTCTACAGATTCAAACATGCGCGGACGCTGCCATTTCCAGGCACATGTCTTCTGGTCATAATAATATCCGTGGCTCTGCCACAGGGCGATATGACGGCCATCGAGACCTTTAGGTGAAGTGCGGTTGCGTGAAATATTGCGCACCAGCGGGACGTCGGCGGCAAGGTATGCGTTGCTGCGGGCGGTGGCGTTGGGCCTCATTCCGCTGGCGTTGCGGCCGACCAGGTTCTCCAGCGGGGTGCCGTTGGCGTATGCCTCATAATTAAAACGGTAGCTGCGGTAGTTTTCCGGCATCTGGCGTGAGATGATGGAGTTTATTTTCTCCAGGTCTTCGTAGCGGAGGGTGCAGTCGCTCATATAGCGGGAGAAATAGATCATGAGGGTCTTGCCGCTCTTCACGCTGACCCGCTCCACGGTGACCTTGCCCGTCATGGTGCTGCGCCCCTTGAGCAAGTCACCCAGTTCGTTGCACATCGGGCCGAACATTTTCTCCAGATCCTTTCTTGTCTGGGCCTGGGCGTCAAAAGACCCAAGGCACAGCAATGCCGAAATCAGAATTGCAGCTATTCTTCTCATTTATTCAGGGTTGAATTAATAAGTGAGACAAGTTTTGCGACCCCCTCTTCCTGGGGGATGCCGCGCATAACCGGGGTGCCGCCCTTGTATAGGGTTACTTTGCCGCCACCTTCTCCCACATAACCGAAATCGGCGTCGGCCATTTCGCCTGGGCCGTTTACTATGCAGCCCATCACGGCAATCTTCACACCGGCAAACTGTTGGGTGGCCTCCATCACCTCTTTCAGCAGCGACTGGATGTCATAGAGGGTGCGGCCGCAGCCGGGACAGGCGATATATTCCGGTTTGGTGAACCGCCTGCGGCAGGCCTGCATCAGGTCATCCTTGAAGGCGTCAATTTCAACTGAGGAGAGTTCGCGGCCTTCCACTTTGGCTCGCATAGAGAAGTCGTCTATCTTGCCGTCCAGCAGGGCAGGACCTGCAAGGTATGCGCCGCGGATTATGAAATCGTCGTGGTTGGAAGCATCCACATAGAACGATGTGGCATCGGGTGCAGGGGCATCTGTGGCAGCGAGTTCGCGCAGTTTCTGGGCCACCGGCACCTCGCACACCGGGTCTTCTGTGAGCGAGACGCGGATGGTGTCGCCAATCCCTTCCCGCAGCAGGGTGCCTATGCCGACCACAGACTTGATGCGTCCGGTATCGCCCGCACCGGCTTCTGTGACTCCGACGTGGAGGGGGAAAATCATCCCCAGCTCTTCTCCCATGGTCTTGTAGAGCAAACGGTAGGCGTCTGCCATCACCTTTGTGTTGCTGGATTTCAGCGATACGGTGATGTTGAGAAAACCGAGTTCCACGGCCATCTGGAGCCACTCCATAACGGCGCGCACCATCCCCAGCGGGGTGTCTCCGTATGCGGCGGTGATGCGCTCCCCGAGCGAGCCGTGGTTGAGGCCGATGCGGATGGCGCAGCCCGTCTCGCGGCAAACTTCGGTGAGGGCGGCAAATTTGGCCCTGGCCACTTCCGGGTCTTTGGAGAAGTTGCCGGGATTGATGCGGACCTTCTCAGCCACGCGGGCGGCGGCAATGGCCACATCGGCGTTAAAGTGGACGTCGGCCACCAGCGGCGTGTCGATGCCCTCTGCGCGCAGGCGCTCCTTTATCTTGGCGAGGGCCTCCACCTGGCGCAACCCCTGGGTGGTGAGGCGGATAATTTCGCATCCGGCGCGGGAGAGCGCCTTGCACTGCGCCACGCTGGCGTCAACATCCAGGGTATCAGTGTTGCACATTGACTGCACGGCGATGGGGTGGCCGTGGCCGATTACAACATCGCCTATTTTGCATGACAGATACTTCATACTTAGAACTTATAATAAAGGGTACCGCTGAACATGAATACACGGGGGTATGCGAACAGCCAGTACTCATCGCTGTAATAGTATGTGTGATAATAGCTGCTGAGGCCCCATTTGTAGTTGGCCTCCAGATGGAATTCAAAGGGCCCAAGCATTACGCCCAGGCCGCCGCCAAACATCAGGCCGTAGTCGAACCGGTTGTCGGTGTAGTCCCAGCGGCTCTCTTCGCGCCCGTTGGCAATGCGGTAGCCGGCGTACGGCCCCGCGTTTGCGAATATGCGGATGGGGTTGATGTTGAACCTGAAGTTTGTGAGCAGATCCAGCTGGGCCACCGTATATTCCATGTCGGGGAGGAGTTCTGCGGTGTAGCCCTCGTGGTTGAGTTGGGCAACCACCTGGGTGCCGAAGTTGTCGAGCATATCCCAGAGGTCGTTGTAATAGGTATAGACTATACCGTAATTGTTGAAGCACCAGATGCTGCCCGGCCTGGGGTCCGGGGTGAACTTGGCGGTGGCCAGGTTAACACCGTAGCGGACACCTATCATGTGGGTGCTGTGGAATTTTTTCACCGGCTTCACGTTTACGTCCTGAGCCAGGATGTCGGCTCCGGTTGGGAGTTCTGCATTATAGTCCGGGATGGTGAATACGGTGTCTGGCAGCGCGCCCTCAGAGGGGGCGGGGGCAGGGGCCTCTCCCGGCTGGAGTTCAGGGATATTGCCTATCTTGCCACCCACGGGCTTACGCTCCGGCTCCTGGGCATGCATGGCAACAGTGCACGCAACAAGCAATGCTATGGTATATATCAGTTTCCTCATTGTCATTTGAACATTGCGTTAAGGTCCACATCCTGCAGAATCTCCATCTGCTCCTTTATCTCGATAGTGGTGCTGCCGTCGCTCAGCTTGAAGAGTTTCATGGGCTCCGCCTGCTGCCATTTGAGCAGGTTGCCGGTATCAAACAGGCCGTTGTTGTTGCGGTCTTCTGTGATGCGGATGGCATATTTGCCCTCTGAGAGGTAGGGAAAGTAATATTCTCCGTCGGCTGTGACCTCGTATTTGCGGAAAACCTTGTTGCACTTGTCGTCGGTAAGGTCCACGATATAACGCTTGCCGCCGGTGCCGGTGATGTTCAGCGTCATGCTGCTTAGGTTCTCTGTATTGGGGAGCTGGAAATCCTTGGATTCTTTCTTGTTCTTGCGTCCGTAAACATCCCAGAAGGTCGCCTCCGGTATCTCCAGGAAGTATTTATAGCCCGGCTTGTATTCTTCTGTATTCTGCAGTACATATCGCAGGATATTGCTGGTATCCCGGGTAAAGGTGAAGGTGCTCGTGTCTGTCTGGTTGCGGGTGTTGGTGGTGAGAAAGACTATTGAATCGAGATGCATCCGGATGATGGGCACGGAAAATTCCAGCTGGATGCCGTCCTGCTCTACATTGGTGTCGATAAGTGTCACCTTCATGTCGGTGAGGGTGTCGGCGGCGGCAGCCTTCTTCCCCTCATCTGTCTTGGCCTTGGCCACCTGCTCTTTGGAAAGGGCGGCCGCTATCTCTTCTGTTGTCAGCACAAGCGCCCCGGTGCTGTCGCTCTTCATATACGATATGGTCATGAAGAGACTGTCCTCCGGAGGGTATTTGGTATTGAGCCAGAAATCAAAACTGTCGCGCTGGGGGGAGTACTGCATTATGATGTCGCTGGAGTCCACACCCATTATCTGGAAGGAGCTGACCTCTACGTTTGGGGCGCTGAAGGTCACATAACCGCACTTGTCCCGCTTGCGGCCCTTCTCCTTTATGAACTGGGTAGAGAAGAACTCTTTGAACACCGATATTTCAACCTGGCCTTTGCGGGCGAGGCACTCCAGGGTATCCTTCATGTTGAAGCCCTGCAGTTCGTAAATTGAGTCGCGCACCACTGTGAAGGGGGTAAACGCCGTGTCAATGAAGCCTATCTTATCCTGGCCCAGGCTATACAGGTAATCGTTGTTCTCGTCGGTGAAAGCATAGACCCAGTAGGGTGCGTTCTTGATGTTGCGGACAGAGAAAAATCCCCAGTCGTCGGTGCGTCCCGCAGCATCCGGGAGGAGAATCATTGTGGAGGAGTCGCGGAATTCCCGGTAGAGGGAGACCAGGGCGTTTTTCACGGGGGTCATGGTCTGGGCATCGACCACGGTGCCGCAGAGATACATGGAGTCCAGGGTATCCCCGGTAGAGAATGCGTAAACAAAGCGCGGGGCGATGTTGCCTTCGTTGTTGTCTGCCAGGCCGGAGCCGAAATCTATGGTGTAGGTCGTGTTCTCCCGCAGGGTGTCCTGGAAGGTGACCACAATGTCTTTCCCCTTCACCTTAACCTTGGGTTTCTTCTTGTGGGGCGGGGAGAGCAGTACCTGGTTGGCATCCTTCACCACGGTATATTCGTTGAAACGGATTTTCACGGTACCGTCTGTACGGGGGAATGCGGTGTCGCCCAGAGGCGGAGTCACTGATATTATAACCGGGGGAATGGTATCCTTGGGGCCGCCGGCGGGGGAGGCTTTGGTGTTGGCGCATGAGTGCGAAACAACGCAACAAAGGGTTGTCGCAACAATCAGCAGCGCAGCTATGAGTCGGTTTCTGTTCATTTACTCGATGTCTGACCTGTTTACTTTTTCAATTCCGTTAATCTTTGAGAATTCGTCGATTATGTTGTCTATATCGGCGCGGTCGTGGACATACAGGTCTATATATCCCTCAAAAATCTCGTCGTGCGCCTCAATCGATATCTTTCTAAGGTTGATGCCCAGCTTGTTGCTGAGCACGTTGGTGATGTCGCTGAGCATACCCATCCGGTCGATGCCGGAAATGGTGATGCGGGCCAGGTACGACATCATGAAATGTTTGCTCCAGCGCACTGCAACCAGTTTGTTGCCCTGGGTGGCGGCAATGTTGGTGTACACCGGGCAGCTGGTCTTGTGTATGGTGACCAGGTTTTCGCCGTCCAGCACGCCGCCCACCTTGTCGCCGGGGATGGGGTGGCAGCATTCAGAGGCGTGGAATATCACGGCGTTCTCGTCCACGTGCTTCTTGACGTGCTTGGAATTTGCCTCCAGCAGTTTGAACCCCCACATCTGGACGTTGCGCTGCTTGGCGTTGGTCTTGAGCACGGTGTCGAGCTCTGCCATGTCAATCAGGCCGATCCCTATCTTGTTGTAGAGCTCGTCCTTGCCGCCGGTGATGCCGTAGTAATCTATCATCTTGCGGAGCACTCGGGTCTGCATCTGGATGTTGCGCTTGGCCAGTTCTTCGCGGAGGGTGTTCATACCACGCGAGACATTGTCCTTGCTCATATCCTTCAGGGCCTCAATAACCGCGTTGCGTGCCGATACGGTCTTGAGAAATTCGAGCCATTCGCGTTTTACGATGGCATTCTCGGAGGTGATTATCTCAACCTGGTCGCCGTTGACCAGCACGGTGGAGAGCTTCACCAGTTTCATGTTGACCTTGGCGGCAATGGCGTGACAGCCAATCTGGGTGTGGATGTCAAATGCAAAATCGAGGGCGGTGGAGCCTTTGGGCAGGCTACGGGCGTCGCCCTTGGGGGTGAAGACGAATATTTCAGAGGTTAGGAGCTCCTTATGTACATCGTCCAGGAAGTCCAGGGCGTTGGCGTCGGGATTCTCCAGGATATCCTGCACCGACTTGAGCCAGCGGCCGATGCCGTTGTCCCCCTCGTTTACGAATACCCCCTGCTTATAGGCCCAATGGGCCGCTACACCGCGCTCCGCGATTGCGTTCATACGCTCCGTGCGGATCTGGACCTCTATCCACATGCCCATATACATCACCGTGCCGTGGAGCGCCTCGTAACCGTTCACCTTTGGGGTGTCGACCCAGTTGCGGGTGCGGTTCTGGTTGCAGCGGAATTTGCTGGTGATGGTGTGGAACACCGCCCAGCACTGCTCCTGCTCCGTGGATTTGTCCACCGGGTCAAAAATGATGCGCACCGCATACAGGTCGAATATCTGTTCAAATGGGATATTCTTGGTCTGCATCTTCCGCCAGATGGAATAGGGACTCTTGAGCCGCTTGATGATGCGGGCGTGGATGCCGCGCTCCAGCAGCATCTGGTTCACCTCGCCCACAAAACTCTCTATGGCCGCCCCCTTTGTCTCCATTATGTTGTCCAGCTCGGAATCTATGCGGCGGTATTCCAGCGGCTCGTTGTAACGCATCCACACATCCTCCATCTCGCTCTTGATGTTGTAAAGGCCAAGCCTGTGTGCCAGCGGGATAAAGATGAACATGGTTTCGCTCAGGATCTTTTCGCGCTTGTATTCCGGCATGAAGCCGATGGTGCGGATGTTATGCAGGCGGTCTGCCAGCTTGATGAGCACTATGCGGGCGTCGTCGTTCAGGGTGAGCAGGATCCTCTTGAAATTTTCCGCCTGCATGCTCTGGGCGGAGGGGACCTCCTTGAGGTTGTCGTTGTCGAGGGCGCTCTTGATTTTGGTGAGGCCGTCAACAAGGCTCGCTATCTTGCTGCCGAACACCTTGCGGATGTCGTCGGCGGTATATTCGGTATCCTCCACCACGTCATGGAGAAGGGCGGCGCAGATAGATTTGCAACCGAGGCCTATCTCCTGGACCACTATCCTGGCCACGGCAATGGGGTGGAGTATATAGGGCTCCCCGCTGCGCCTGCGGACATTGCGGTGAGCTTCATTGGCAAATTCAAACGCCTTGAGCACCAGGTTGTACTGATCCTGGTCGGCACAGCGCTTGAGGCTCACCAGACGGAGCTTCTCAAACTCGCGCCGGATAAGCAATTCATCTGCCGATGTGAAAGTACTGCTCATTTTTTCTCCTTTTCTTTAATCGCCTTGCGGCGAACTGCACGCCGTTCGTCGCGCCGCTTCTGGCGCATGACGCGCCGCCTGTTGAAGAGTTCGTCCTTGTCTGGATCAAAGTCATCTACATGCTCGAAAGAGTAGGTGAGATAAACCCCGAACAGGATAATCTCCCAGCTGTAGTTGAGCCAGATCATCATGAGGGGGATGGCCGCGAACGCGCCGTAAACACCGCTGAGCCGGCTCACCATCATCTGTGTCTCCAGGTAGAGGTATTGTAACAATATAAATACCAGAGCGCTCCAGATGGCCGATTTTATGCAATAGTGGAATTTTACGTGGACGTGCGGTATGTACTTGTACATAAGGGCGAACACCAGGACTGCAGCGCCGTAGAAAATCAGCCAGTAAGACGATGAGGCGAAGAAGCGCACCACCTCGCTGCGGCCCAGCGTGCTGAGTTCGTTTATCATCGACGTGTAGTAACCGGTTCCGTAGAGGAAGAACAGCAGCACGAACGGGACCAGTATCAATATCAGTATGTAGATGCCGATGCTCTTGAAGAAGTTGCGGGTGCGCTTTACGTTCCAGATATGGTTGAAGGTGTCCTCTATGCTGAGCAACAGCCATATTACCAGCCAGCCGAAGGCCAGAAAGCTCACCACCCCGAACAGGCCGGAGCGGGTCTGGTCAACTATGTTGGTGGCCCAGCCCAGAATCATGTCTGCGATATGTTTGTTGTCACCCAGATACGGCTGAATCAGGTCCAGTAGCTGGACATCCAGGCCAAAGCTCCAGGAGATGAAGAGCACGATGGCCACCATGGGCACCAGGGCGAGCATAGTGTTATAGGTCAGATACACAGATTCGCGGCCGATGCGTCCGGTGGTGTAGCGCGATGCGGTGAGGATGGCCACCTGCAGGCGGTGGGCGACTTTCTCGCTGAGGCGCTGCGGCTTGCTGAAATCGAGCCGCCAGATGTCGTAGGTCAGGAACTCTATCAGGTTCTTGACACCCTCAACCCACTTGCCGACGGTCTCCTTGATATGTTCCGCGAACTCGTTCATCTGCCAATCATATTGTAGAACTGTTGTTCGTCAATCACCTCTATGCCCAGCGCGGCCGCCTTCTTCATCTTGGCGTCGCCGGGTTTGTCGCCCGCAAGCAGGTAGCTGGTCTTGCCGCTCACGCTGCCGGTGGCGGTGCCGCCGTTGGCCTCAATCATCGCCTTTAAATCTTCACGCGGAATGGAGAAGACGCCGGAGACCACTATGGATTTGCCCTCCAGCAGATTGGATACCTTCTGGGACGCGCCGCTGCCGGTAAATTTCAGGCCGAAACCGCGCAGCTCATCTATCAGGCGGCGGTTTTCAGGATCTGCGAAATAGGCGGATATGGATGCCGCCACTATGCTGCCGATTGCATCTATCTGAGCGAGTTGCTCTTCGCCGGCTGCGGCCAGGGCGTCGATGTCGGGGAAGTGTTTTGCCAGCAGTTTTGCGGTGGTCTTGCCAATGTGGCGGATGCCAAGCGCGTAGAGCACTCTCTCAAATGGGACGCTCTTGCTCTTTTCCAGGCTTGCGAGGAAGTTGTCACAGGAGCGCTCCTGCCAACCCTCCAGCGGCATCAGCTGCTCTTTGGTGAGGCGATAGAGGTCGCTCAGGCGGCGGATGAGGTTATTGTCGTAAAGCTGGTCTATGGTGGCGTCGCCTGCCAGGATATCCATGGCGTCGCGGCTTGCAAAGTGCACGAAGGCCGATTTTGTCTGGGTCGGGCAGCCGGTGCGGTTGGGGCAGTAGTGCCGGGCCTCTTCCGGGTCGCGCACCAGCGGGGTGCCACAGTCGGGGCAGAGAGTGGGAAAGTCTGGCCTTGCGGCGTCGTCCGGACGTTTTGCTTTTTCCACTCCGGTAATCTTGGGGATTATCTCGCCCCCTTTCTCCACGTATACCCAGTCACCAATATGGATATCCAGCAGGTCCATCTGGTCTTTGTTGTGCAGGGAGGCCCGCTTCACAATTGTGCCGGAGAGGGGTACCGGTTCCAGATTTGCCACCGGAGTCACGGCGCCGGTGCGCCCCACCTGATAGCTTATGCTGAGCAGCCTGGTGAGCGCCTGCTCCGGTTTGAACTTGTATGCGGTGGCCCATCGTGGCGATTTGGCGGTGAAGCCGAGCCGTTTCTGAAGGGCCAGGGAGTTGACTTTGATCACCACGCCGTCGGTGGCGTAGGGGAGTGTCTTGCGCCGCGAATCCCAGTGCTCGATATAGTCCATGACGTCGGCGGCGCCCCTGCGTACCTGGGAGAACTCGCTGGTGGGGAGGCCCCACCTTGCCGCTGCCGCTATGGCTTCGCTGTGGGTGGTGAAGGGGAGGTCTTCCCCAAGCATGTGATACAGGACGCAGTCCAGGCCGCGGCCGGCGACCTGTGCGCTGCTTTGCAACTTGAGACTGCCGCTGGCGGCGTTGCGGGGGTTGGCAAAGGGCTGCTCTCCAATCTCTTCCTTCTCTTTGTTAAGGGTCTCGAAGGCGCTCCACGGCATGAAAATCTCTCCGCGGATTTCAAACTCACGTGGCCAGTCGCCCGGCTTGAGGTGGAGCGGTATGGATTTGATTGTGAGAACGTTGTCTATTACGTTGTCGCCTTTTACGCCGTCGCCGCGGGTCACTGCCCGCTTGAGTTCGCCATTAATATAGGTCAGGCATATTGCCACTCCGTCGAACTTCAGCTCGCAGGAGTATTCCAGCATCTCGCCGTTCTCCGCCTCAATCTTGTTGCAGAAGGCCAGCATATCTTCCCGGCTGTATGTGTTGCCCAGGGAGAGCATGGGGTACTTGTGGGGAATCTGCTCAAAGCCGCGATTCTCGTCTTTAATCTTAGAATATGATAAAAACGATTTGTTCGTTTCTGTCTGCCCATTGACTTTTTCAACTGGTTTGTCTTCGATATCGCTCCCGACGCTCTGCGTGGGGGAGTCGGGGAGTACCAGGTCGGGGTAGAGCGCCTCCAGCGCCTGCAGTTCCTGCATCTTGAGGTCAAATTCAAAATCGGTAATCACGGGTGCATTGAGGACATAATAGTTGTAATTATGCCGCCTAAGCTCCTCGCTGAGCGCCTCTATACGCTCTTTTGCAGCCGATTTTGTAATTTTTGCCATAATAATGGAAACTAACTTGCAAATATACTCAATAATCCGGTTTTTTTCTAACTTTGCGACGCCACTTTTGGGCGACAATATTATTTTTCGAACAATACATTTATGAAAGATTCTGTCATTATCCTTTGCGGCGGCGGCCCGGCTCCGGGTATGAACACCGTCGTTTGCTCCGTAGCAAAAACATTCCTCACCAACGGTTATCGCGTTATCGGCCTGCACGGCGGTTATTCCGGCCTCTTCAGCAAGGCTCCCCGCACAGAAGATATCGATTTCTTCAAGGCGGATGCATATTTCAACCGTGGCGGTTCTTACCTCCAGATGAGCCGTTTCAAACCCACCGACGAGGATTTTGAGAAGAACTTCAACCTGGCCCTGTTCCAGGACAACAACATCAAGCTGCTGGTTACCGTGGGTGGCGACGATACCGCTTCAACTGCCAACCGCATCGCCAAGTTCCTCACCGCGAAGAACTATCCCATCAGCAACATCCACGTCCCCAAGACCATCGATAACGACCTGCCTCTGCCCAACAACACCCCGACCTTCGGTTTCAACTCTGCAAAGGACGAGGGCGCGCATCTGGCACGCACCGTTTACGAGGATGCTCGCACTTCTGGCAACTGGCTGCTCATCAGTGCCATGGGCCGTTCTGCAGGTCACCTTGCACTGGGCATCGGCGAGGCAACTCACTGCCCTATGACCATCATCCCCGAGATGTTCAACAAGACCGGCATCAGCCTGGACAAGATCGTGAAGCTGGCTGTCTCTACCATAATCAAACGCAAAATCATGGGCATCGGCTACGGTACCGTAGTTGTTGCAGAGGGCGTTTTCCACGACCTCGACCCTCAGGAGATCAAGTCTGCAGGCGTTACCATGACCTACGACGAGCACGGCCACCCCGAGCTTGGCAAGATCAGCAAGGCTGTCCTGTTTAACGATATCCTGGAGAAGGAGTTCAAGAAGATCGGCCTCAAGATCAAGACCCGTCCCGTGGAGATCGGTTACGACGTACGCTGCCAGGACCCCATCGCTTATGACCTGACTTATTGCTCAGAGTTGGCAATGGGTGCTTACGAGCTCTTCAAGAGGGGCGAGACCGGCTGTATGGTGTATGTTGACGTCAACGGCGAGGCTCATCCTCTCTACCTGAAGGATCTGCAGCAGGCCGACGGCAAGATTCCCCCGCGCCGCGTAGCTATCGAGGGCGGTATCGCGCAGAACTATTACAACCACATCTGCCACTACATCACTCCCGCCGATTACGAGGCTGCCAAGAAGTATGTCTCCAACCCTGAGGAGTACGATTTCAAGAAGATCCTGAACTGGTAGCAGTTTCGTAGATTATTAAAGGAAACGACCTCCATTTAACCGTGGGGGTCGTTTCTTTTTATATAGCTGATAACTGGTCTGTTATTCCCCGGCGCTCTGGTTATGTTCAAACGCCTCGGCGGCCTGTTTCAGAGTATCTATAATATGGAGTTTCTGGGGGCAGACGCTCTCGCACTGGCCGCACTCTATGCACTCCGAGGGCTTGCCGTGGTTCTGGATGTGGATGGAGAAGTACCAGTCGCTGTTCCAGTCGGCAGGGCGGAGCACCTTGGAGTTGAGGTCGGAGAAGATGTCCGGGATGGCGATGTTCATGGGGCATCCGTCGGTGCAGTATCGGCAGCCGGTGCAGGCGATTACCCGCTTGGTGGCCATTATCTCGTTAACGCGCGCGATTGCGGTCCGCTCGGCTTCATCAAGAGGCTTGAAATCGGCCATAAACGAGAGGTTGTCCCGCATCTGCTCCAGGTTGCTCATCCCGCTCAGTATCATTATGTTCTGGGGGAATGACGCGGCAAAGCGGATGGAGTAGCTGGCCTGGCTGGCGCCTGTGCCAAGTTCCAGCAGAGGCTGAGCGGCATCCTCCGGAAGGTTGGCCAGCAGGCCCCCCTTGACCGGCTCCATCACCACCACCGGCTTGCCAAAACGCTCGCAAACCTCATAACAGCGGCGTGCCTGTATCCCTTCGTCGTCAAAATCTATATAGTTGAACTGCAACTGCACCAGCTCCAGGGCGGGGTAGTCAGAGAGTATCTGCTCCAGCAGTTCCGGCTTGTCGTGGAAAGAGAGGCCCACATGGCGCACTTTGCCCTCCGCCTTTAGCTGGAAAGCGGTCTCGTATGCCTTCCACGCGCGGAAATCACGGTAGTAGTCGGTATTCTGGGCGTGCATCAGGTAAAAATCGAAATACTCCACGCCGCAGGTGTCCAGCTGCATCTGGAAAAACTTGCGGATGCCATCTTCTCCCGGCTCGAACATGCCATGTGTCAGCTTGTCCACAAGGAGATAATTGTCGCGGGGGTAGCGGCTTGTGAGGCAGGTCTTTACGGCCTTTTCGCTCAAGCCGGAATGGTAGCCGTGCGCGGTGTCGAAATAGTTGAAGCCCTGCTCCAGGAACAAATCCACCATCTGGCACAACTGTGCGGTGTCAATTTCAGGGCCTTTCTCCGGCAGGCGCATCAGCCCAAAGCCGAAGTTCTTTTTGATTTCTGGGAAGTAAGTGTTCATACTTCCCCTAAGGTAGGGAGTTTATTTCAAAAAAACGAAAAATACTGCCAGCACCAGGCATGCGAAGGCAGCGAGGTGGTTCCATTGAATTGGTTGCCCCTTGAAAACGAACATCACTATCAGTGAGAACACGGTGAGGGAGATGACCTCCTGGATAACCTTGAGCTGCAGCAGGTTGAACGGGCCGCCATTCTCTACATAACCGATGCGGTTGGCGGGCACCAGCAGGCAGTATTCAAAGAATGCTATGCCCCACGAGAAGAGTATTATGGCTATCAGCGGCCAGTTGGTCGTGATGTCCATCTCCTGGAGTTTGAGATGGCCGTACCAGGCGAATGTCATCAACACATTGGAAAAAATCAGCATCAATACGGTCCAGAATCCTTGCATATTGTAAGTATTTTGTCAAATGGCGCGCAAATTTATTATTTCTTTATATTTTTGCAATCTTGAATTGACTAATAATAAAGACAAACAATATTAAAGTTTTTACGACGTTATGATTATTGAAAAAGTATTTGCAAGGGAAATCCTCGACTCCAGAGGTAATCCTACCGTAGAAGTTGACGTAACTCTCGATTGCGGCGTTATGGGTCGCGCAGCCGTTCCCAGCGGCGCCAGCACAGGCGAAAACGAGGCTCTTGAGCTTCGCGACGGTGACAAGGGCCGTTATCTGGGTAAAGGTACCCTCAAGGCTGTTGCCAATGTCAACGAGAAAATCGCTCCCGCCATCGAGGGTATGTGCGTTCTGGACCAGCGCGAAATAGACCGCACCATGATTGAGCTTGACGGTACCCCCACCAAGCAGAATCTGGGCGCCAACGCTATCCTGGGTGTGTCGCTCGCTTGCGCACACGCAGCTGCAAACTATCTTGAGATACCGCTTTACCGCTATATCGGCGGTTGCAACGCTTACACTCTTCCCGTGCCGATGATGAACATCGTTAACGGTGGTGCACACAGTGCAGCTCCCATCGCTTTCCAGGAGTTCATGATCCGTCCCGTGGGTGCTTGCTGCGAGAAGGAAGCTATCCGCATGGGTGCCGAGGTGTTCCACAACCTCGCCAAGTTGCTTAAGGCCCGTGGCCTCAGTACTGCAGTAGGTGACGAGGGTGGTTACGCTCCCAACTTTGACGGTATCGAGGATGCACTCGACACTATCGTTGAGGCTATCAAGAAGGCTGGCTATGAGCCCGGCAAGGATATCAAGATCGCTATGGACTGCGCTGCTTCCGAGTTCGCAGTTCAGGAGAACGGCGAGTGGTTCTACGACTATCGCCAGCTCAAGAACGG
>JAGABI010000048.1 GCA_017614715.1 Bacteroidales bacterium
CCACTACGGCGGTGTTTCCGATACGGCTAACAGCCTGCTGGTGCTCAAGAAGTTGGTGTATGAGGACAAGTTCCTCACCCTGGATGAGTTTCTCGAGATTCTCCGCAACAACTGGGAGGGCTCTGAGGGGCTGCGCCGTACCATCCAGACCCGCTTCAACTTCTATGGCAATGACGATGACGAGGCGGATGCCATGATGTGCCGCGTCTTTGACGATTATACTGCAATTGTGGGCGAAGTGAAGGAGCGTGACGGCGTAAAGCGTCCGTGTGGCATCTCCACTTTTGGCCGCGAGGTGGATTGGAGAATGATGCGCCGGGCGACTCCGGAGGGGAGTCGCATAGGCGACATACTGGCCACCAACTGCTCGCCGACTCCCGGTAGCGACCGCAAGGGGCCTACGTCTGCCCTGAATTCATATTGCAAGATGGATTTCTCCAAGTCTCCAAGCGGCGCGACTCTTGAACTCAAGATTCTTCCCTCTTCTGTCAAGGGTGAGAATGGAATCAAGGCGCTGGTGGGCCTGATGAAGACTTTCCGCGAGAAACGCGGCTTCTATATGCACGTCGACGTGGTGGATACGGCAACACTGATTGACGCACAGCGCCATCCGGAGAAGTATCCCAACCTGCCGGTACGTGTCTCCGGCTGGTCCGCCCGCTTCACCACCCTCTGCAAAGAGTGGCAGGACATGATTATCCAGCGCACCCAGCAGATCTGCTAGTTCGTTACGCTTTTCTTCTTGTAAAGCCGTGGCGGCTTCATGTCTGATTATCAGCGTTTTCCTAACTTTCGCTTGCGCATTATTACGCAAGCGATATGTTGTAAAGGGTTTAATATCAGGTGTGTTGGTGCCACGGTACTCTGCCCGTTGCTAAAGGCTCCGAAATAGCTTCTCTCCGGGCCAGTCGGATCTTCGCGTCTGTTCCCTACGAGGACTATTTCTACACCGAATACAAGGGGGCAGAAAAGTCCGAAGCATTGGAGGCGGGTGCCGAGCGGCGCTAGCGGAAGGCGCCGGTGCGGCGATTTGAGGAGCACCCGCGGAAGCGGGGGCGACGAACTGCCGCAGCCAGCAGCGCACAAAAACGCCGGCCATGCGAGGGATGTCTGAGCGCGAAGCGCGAGTCCCCGAGCATAGGCGTTTTTGAAGCGGAAGGCAGGCGTCTGGAGTGACAGCGAGGCAACGCCTCCAAGCGAAGGTTTCTGCCCGAAGCGTTAGCGACAAGCTAACGTATGAAACTGGTAAACTGCGAGATTTCTTCGGAACTGGGTTCCCGGAATCGTAGCTCGGGGAGGCCGAGTTTTTCCCGTTTGGCGTTGCCGAGAAGGTGATAGGGGATGACTTCCCATTCGAATTGCGGGTATGACTTTAGAAATGCGGCAGTTGCCCCTGCGACGCCTGCCCGGTTGTGGTAATCAGGCACATACAGCACCCGGAAGCGGATGGAAGCACCGCTGGCTGCAACTGCATCCAGGTTTGCCAGCATCCTCGCCAAGTCTCCACCGGTCAGTTCTTTGTAAAGGGCCGCATCCATCATCTTGATATCCCAGAGCCACAAATTTGCGAACGGTGCTGCGGCCAGAAAATCCTCCAAACGTCCGTCGCCAGATGTCTCAATTGCGGTATGCAGTCCGGCCTTTTTTGCAGCCTCCAAAAGCCCCTTGGAAAATGCAGGTTGTGCCATCGGTTCGCCGCCGGACAGTGTAATTCCGCCGCCTGAGTGGCGGTAATAGGGTTCGTCTTGAACGACTTCCTGCATAACTTCTTCTACAGAAACCCGTCTGCCGGCAATCTCCAGGCATCCGGAAGGGCATACCTTTGCGCAGGCATGGCACGAGGCGGGGGTGCATACAGATTGCCTTGTATCGCAGCTGGCCAGCGTCCCTTTGGCGTCACCGGCGGGACAAGCTTCATCGCAGGCTCCGCATCCTATGCAAAGGCTGGGATTTAGCAGAATCTCCGGCCGGAACGATTGCGATTCGGGGTTGTGACACCAGGGACAATGCAGTGTGCACCCTTTAAGGAATACTGTAGTTCTTATTCCGGGACCGTCTCCCGTGCAGAAATGCTGTATGTCAAAAACTGTCCCGGTCATCACAGATATGCTAGAGCGGATCCACGTCAATAATAATCTCCGAGGAGGGAGATGCGGCGAGCGTTGCGTTCACCGCTTTTGCTATGGCAGCCTTCTGCACGCGGGCGCCGGTATTGCGGGGAAGCTTTATCCAGATGTTGCGGATATATTTGCCTGCGATGCGGTCCACCGCAGGGGCAATGGCCGGGGTGAAATCTGTCACCTTGCAGGCGGTAAGCTCCCGGGCAACCAGGCGGCAGGCGAGGTGGAGTCCCTCGGCAGATGAGTTCTTCACAGTGAGCTGTACCATTCGGATGTAAGGAGGGAAACCAAACAACTTGCGCTGCTCCAGCATTTGAGAGCGGAAAGCGTCCCTGTCGCCACTTTGCAGGGCCTGGAGCACCGGATGTTCTGCCTGCATGGTCTGGATGGCCATAATGCCGGTACCTTCCCGTCTGGAGACCCGTCCCCGGAGTTGCTCCAGAAGATAAAGCGCCTTTTCATCGGCCCGGAAATCTTGCAGCGAGAGGATAGAGTCGGCACCTACCACGGCCACCAGGGCCAGGTTTTCAAAGTCAAAGCCCTTGGTAATCATCTGGGTCCCCACCAGGATATCTATTGCGCCGCTCTCAAAGTCGCCCAGAATCTTCTTCTCTGCGGTGCGGGTCGCGGCCGTTTCCGCATCAAACCGGGCAATTACAGCCTCGGGAAAAAGCTCCTGCAGCTCCTCAGCCAGCCGTTCTGTGCCGCTGCCCCGCATCACGAATGTCCCGCCGCACCTCTTGCAGGCCGAATCAAAGGGGGCGTGCCAGCCGCAGTAGTGGCAGGAGAGTGAATTGTTGTATTTGTGGTACGTGAGACTCACGTTGCACTGAGGGCAGCGGAGAGTGTCGCCGCAACTGTCGCACTGTACAAACGAGCTGTATGAGCGCCTGGAGCGGAACACCATGACCTGCCGCTTCTCTTTGAGACAAGCGGCCATCATGTTCACAAGTTGCATTGAAAATGAGCCGCGGGCGTTGTGCATCCTGTACACCTTGCCCATATCTATCACTGTCACGGGGGCCTCTTGCGCGCCATGGTATTTCTTGCGCAGGGTCACCACTGCATATTTGCCTGTAGCTACGTTGTATAGAGATTCCAGCGAGGGGGTGGAGCTTCCGAGCAGGGTGTTGAGCGATAGTTTTGCGGCCATCATCAGAGCCACGTCGCGGCCGTTGTAGCGCGGTGCGGGGTCATCCTGTTTGTAAGAGGCGTCGTGCTCCTCATCCACAATAATGAATCCGAGATTCACAATCGGCAGGAACAGTGCACTGCGGGTGCCGAGTATCAAGTAGTTGCCCTCTCCGCTGACCAGCTTGTCAAAGATTTTCTTGCGCACCGGGGCGGTCTGTTTGGAGTGGTAGACCAGGAGTTTGTCGCCCACGGCCTTGCTCAGCCGCCGCTCCAGCTGCCGTGACATCGCTATTTCCGGCACAAGGTAAAGTACGCTTTTGCCGGAGGCGAGATGCTTCTTTATCAGCTGGATATAGATTTCTGTTTTGCCGGAGGATGTGATGCCGTCCAGCAGCACCGTCCTTTTGCCCTCATTGAAGTGGGCCTCAATCTGGTCCATAGCCCGCTGCTGGTCTGGCGACAGGGTCGTCTCTGAAGTGGTTGCAGGTGCCGCCTGGGGGCGGTTTATCTCCCGCTTCTTCTCTGTCTGGTGAAAGAAGGCGGCGGGGTAGGCACTCTTGAACACTTCCCCCACGGTGCAGAGGTAGTAATCTGCAACCGCTTGCCACAGGTCAAGTTGGACAGGCGGCAGGGGGCGGACGCTGGCAACTTTCTCTATCGGAAGGATTTTTTCTGCGGGCAGTCCGGCGGGCAGGGGGCAACCGGAGCGGTTGACTACTGCCAGATAGCGTTTGTGAACCATTGTCACCACTACCCAGCATCCCCGTTCAACCTGCTCTGTAATCCCCTCCGGCACATAGTAATAAGTGATTCCGCCGTTGAATTTCAACGGTACAATCACCTCCAGATAGTGCCTCTTCCCAAGATTCATCCTCTTAATATAAGAAAGTTTGAACTAAAATACAAAAATACTGCGCATCAATGAAAAATTACTAACTTTGCGTGCTTAATTGTACACATTTCGCAGATGGAAAGAGTCAAATGTTTGATCGTAGGCAGTGGCCCGGCCGGTTATACCGCAGCGATATATGCCTCCCGTGCGGGCTTGAAGCCTGTTTTGTATGAGGGGATGCAGCCCGGTGGGCAGCTTACAACCACGACCATGATAGAGAACTTCCCCGGCTATCCGGAGGGAGTTGATGCAAATGTTTTGATGGATTCTTTCCGCCGTCAGGCAGAGCATCTTGGAGCTGACATCCGCTTTGGCTCCATTACCAAGGCCGAACTTGGCAAAAAGCCGTTCGTGCTGACCATAGATGAAACAAAAGAGATCGAGGCCGACAGCGTGATTATCGCCACCGGCGCATCCGCAAAATACCTGGGTCTTGACAGTGAGCGTGCATTCCGCGGAATGGGTGTATCGGCCTGCGCCACCTGCGACGGTTTCTTCTATCGCGGGAAGGTCGTGGCTGTGGTTGGCGGTGGTGACACTGCCTGTGAAGAGGCCACCTATCTGGCAGGCCTCTGCCGCAAGGTTTACATGATTGTCCGCCGCAACGTGCTGCGCGCAACCGAGGCGATGCAGAAAAAGGTGAGCGAGACGGAGAACATTGAGATACTCTGGGAGTGCCAGACGCAAGAGGTTCTTGGAGATGCAAGCGGTGTGACCGGCGTCCGTCTGGTGCGCAAGAGCGGCGAGGTATTTGATGTAGATATCGACGGATTCTTCCTGGCTATAGGCCATCACCCCAACAGCGATGTGTTTGCAGAGTGGATTGAGACAGACGATGCCGGGTATATCAAAGTGAAGGAGGGCACCTCTGCCACCAGCGTGCCGGGCGTATTTGCGGCGGGAGACGTATGCGACCCCCGTTACCGTCAGGCGATAGTGGCTGCAGGAAGCGGATGCAAGGCGGCCATGGATGCAGAAAAATACTTAAAGGAGAGTCTCTGACAAGTTATATGGGCAAAAAACTTTCAATATTGATGCTTGTGGCCGCAATCGCGGTGGCCTCTTCGTGCTCTTCACAGTTCGAAAAGCTCCTTACCAGTTACAGCTACGGGGACAAATACCGTGCAGCGCTCAAGTATTATGAGGATGAAAAATACAGCAAGGCTGCGCAACTGTTCGAGAACATCGCGATGAATGTGCAGGGCGCACCCCAGGAGGATACGGTACGCTATTACTGGGGTATGAGCAACTACAAAATGAAAGACTATGTGACTGCCCAGAGCAATTTTCAAGAGTTCTTGCAGTCATTCCCGTCAAGTCCTTTTGTTAAGGATGCGGAGTTCTACATGATTGACTGTATGTACGAGCAGACCTACCGATGGGAGCTTGACCAGCGTCCCACCGAGATAGCCCTGGCGTATATCACCAAGTACATAATAGAAAATCCTGATACCAACAACTCAAGGTACTGCATCATCATGCGTGACGACCTTGAGGAACGGCTGGACAAGAAGGCCTTTGAGGGGGCGCGCCTCTATTATCACATGGAAGATTACAAGGCCGCTCACCGTGCCCTCAAGAACGTTCTCAAGGACGATGCTGACAACCAGTACCGCGAGGAGATACTCTACTTCACGGCTATGGCGTCATATAAATATGCCCTCAACAGCGTCGAGGAAAAAAAGCGCGAGCGCTATATGACCTTTATAGACGATTATTTCAACTTTGTGAGCGAGTATCCGCAGAGCAAGCACAAGGCAGAGCTGGACGGTATATACAAGAAGGTTAGCAAGATTGTAAAGAAAGAAAATTAAAAATTACATAACATGGAAATTTCTAAGAACGTAGCAAACAACACGATTACAAGAGATTTGTCGGAACTGGCAGCGCCCACCGGCAATATCTACGAGTCGGTCATGATTATCGCAAAGCGCGCAAATCAGATTGGTGCCGACATCAAGCAGGAACTCAGCCAGCGTCTCGAGGAGTTCTCTAACTACACCGACACCCTGGAGGAGATCAACGAGAATCACGAGCAGATAGAGATTTCTCAGTACTACGAGAAGCTCCCCAAGCCGACTCTGGTGGCTACCGAGGAGTTCCGCGAAGGTAAAATCTTATACAGAGAGGCGGAGTAAGTTCGTTGGCGTGCCATGCTTAAGCGGCTCACCATCAGTAATTATGCCCTTATAGATGTTCTGGATATAGAGTTTCCGGAACATCTTGTCATTATTACGGGCGACAGTGGTGCCGGCAAGTCCATCTTGCTCGGGGCGCTCAGTCTGCTGCTCGGCGGGCGTTACGATGCAGCCGTTATAAAGGATACTTCCCGCAATTGTGTGGTGGAGGCCCAGTTTGACGACTCGATTGTCCGCAGGGTAGTGACTCCGGCGGGACGTTCCAGGGTCTTCATTGACGACGAGCCTGCCACCCTGGAGCAGGTCCGCGAGCTTGCCTCGGTCAAGATAGATATCCATTCACAGAACAGCCAGCTGTTGCTGGGCAGCGATGAGTTCTGCCTGTCGGTAGTTGATGCCTACGCCGGGAATTCCGCCTTGCTGGAGGAATACCGGGGCGCTTACGCCGCTCACGCCGAACTCAAATCCCGGCTGGAGAAACTCGTTCAGGAGCGTTCTGCCAGGGAGCAGGAGCGGGAGTATATCCAGTTCCGTTACGATCAGCTTCAGCAGGCAAACCTGCAGCCGGGTGAACTGGCCAGGATAGAGGAGACGCAGAAGACTATGGCCAACGCAGGGCAGATAAAGGAGACCCTGGCCCTGGCATCCGCCGTTATCTCTGCCGGTGACGACCCCGTGGAGCAGCGGCTCAAAGAGCTTTGCCGCTCGCTGGAAAAGATAGCAAGTTGCTATCCGGCGGCGGGCGAACTGAAGCAGCGTCTGGAAAGCTGCCGCATAGAGCTTAAGGATATCTCCGATACCCTTGAAGAGGCGCAGGAGAAGATAGATGCTTCTCCCGAAGCGCTTCAGCAGGTGGAGTCGCGAATCGCGCAGCTCTACGATTTGATGCACCGTAACGGTGTCACGAGTGAAGAGGAGCTGATAGCTGTCAGGGATGCATTTCGTAAAGATTTGGAGGGGGCCGATTCCCTCTCTCAGCAGCAGTCTCAATTGGAAGAGGATTTGAAGCGTGCTGATATGCGCTGCACGGAGCTTTGCGAGCGCCTTTCGGCCTCCAGAAGAAGAGTGCTGGAGCCGTTGTCGGAGCAGTTGCAGGCCTCCATCCGCGAGCTTGATATGCCCAAGGCTGTGTTCCGCATCGAGTGCAGGCAGCTGCCTCAGCGTGGCCGTACCGGGTCGGAGAGTGTAAGCTTCATGTTTGACTCTGCCGGGAGCGGGCGCGGTGCAGAGGCGTTCAAGACGGCGTCAGGTGGCGAGATGTCGCGCATAATGCTCTGCATCAAGTCGCTGCTGGCGCATCACATGGCGCTTCCCACCATTATTTTTGACGAGATTGATACCGGTATGTCGGGCAGTCTTGCAGACAAGGTGGGGCGTAAGATTGTGGAGATAGGGGACAACATGCAGGTGATAGCGATCACCCACCTTCCGCAGGTTGCTGCAAAGGGGGGTGCCCACTATCTGGTTTATAAAGAATATCTGCCGACGGGGGCAGCGAGCCGTATCCGCCTCATAGAGGGACAGGAGAGGGTGAGCGAGATAGCCCGTATGATAAGTGGCAGCAACATAAGTCCGGAGGCTGTGGCGGCCGCCCGGGTGTTACTTGAAGAAGCGAACTAACAAAATTAAAATCACAATATTATGAGACTTATCATCGAAGATTCTTATGGCAAGATGTCGCAATGGGCAGCATCGTACATTGCAAATGCCATCAACAAGTTTGGTCCCACCAAAGAACGCCCGTTTGTGCTTGGCCTGCCTACCGGCTCCACCCCCCTTGGAACGTACAAGGAGCTTATCCACCTCTGCTCTGTTGGCAAGGTATCCTTCCAGAACGTCGTCACTTTCAATATGGACGAGTATGTAGGCCTCCCCAAGGATCATGACGAGAGCTATTATACCTTCATGTGGAGCAACTTCTTCAGCCACATCGACATCCCTGAAGAGAATGTCAACATACTGGACGGCAATGCTCCCGACCTCGTGGAAGAGTGCAATAAATACGAAGCAAAGATCAAGTCTTACGGCGGTATCAACCTGTTTATGGGCGGCATCGGTCCCGACGGTCACATCGCTTTCAATGAGCCCGGTTCTTCACTGAACTCCCGCACACGCGTGAAAGACCTCACAACCGATACCATTATCGCCAACTCCCGCTTCTTTGGCTATGACACAACCAAGGTGCCCCACAAGGCCCTCACAGTGGGTGTCGGCACCGTTATGGATGCAGAAGAGGTCCTGATTCTGGTTAACGGACACAACAAGGCACGCGCCCTGCGCCATGCAGTTGAAGAGTCCATCAACCACATGTGGACCATCTCCGTCCTCCAGCTCCACCCTCACGGAATCATCGTCTGCGACGACGCTGCAACCGTAGAGCTGCGCGTAGGTACTGTCAACTACTACAAAGACATCGAGCGCGAAAACCTCGATCCCGCCCATATCGGTTAAAGATGGACCCTTTGCAGCAGTTGCGCGTCTGGATGAACTCCAGAGGCCTCAAGGTGACAATCATTCCTTCGAATGATTGTCACTTTGACGAATATGTCCCGGCACGTTCTCAGATGCGCGCATGGCTCTCCGGTTTTGACGGGAGCGCCGGCACA
Organism: Bacteroidales bacterium; assembly: GCA_017614715.1. GTDB lineage: Bacteria > Bacteroidota > Bacteroidia > Bacteroidales > UBA932 > Equibacterium. Next base: position 8,891 of record JAGABI010000048.1, read on the forward strand.
CTGGTTGTGACAGCTTCTGCCGCGGCGCTGTGGACAGACTCCCGCTATTTTCTCCAGGCGGAGCGCCAGATTGCCGGGCGCGGGATAGAGCTGATGAAACTCAAAATGCCCGGCACCCCCTCCATTCCGGAGTGGATTATGGCACAGTGCGCTGCCAGCGGCATCGCCCCGGAAGAGTTTACCGTGGGGGTTGACGGCGACCTTTTCAGCTATTCGGATTTCGAGGATTTTAAAGGACAGCTTGCTCCGGTTCCGTTAGTGACCTTCCCTGACCCGTTCGACGCTCTGTGGATTGGCCGCCCCGCTATGCCCGATGCCCCTATTGTGCTCCATAAAGAGGAGTATGCCGGCCAGAGTGCTTCAGAAAAATATCGCGACGTGGTCTCTGCACTTGGCGTTCAAGGGCGCTTTGCGCTGTTTGTAAGTGCATGCGACGAGGTGATGTGGCTGATGAACCTGCGCGGAGGAGATATTGAATACAACGCTGTAACCCTCTCATATGCACTTTTGACAGAGAGTGGGGAGACCCTTTTCTGCCGCAGGGAGAGCCTTACCCCGGAAGCAGCCGCCTACCTGGCATCCCAGGGGATAGAGGTGTGCGGATACGAAGAGATTGACGCTGCGCTGGAGGCTGTTTCCCCATCATCGGTACGCATTGTAAGCAACAACTGCTGCTCTGTCAACAAATATGATATCCTCTCCAAGGGGGGCTGTGTGGTGCCGGATTCCACCGTGGGCGGCACTGTCGCAATGCTGCGGGCCTGCAAGAATCCCGTCCAGAGCGAGGGGTTCCGCCGTGCATTTATGCAGGACGGGGTCTGCTGGGTGAAACTGCTCAAATATATCTACGACAACTATGAGGATGGCGCGCTAAGCGAATACTCTATAACGCAGAAGTTGTTGGAAATCAAGCGCGGTAGCGAAAACTACTGTGGCGAGAGTTTCGAGCCCATCGTGGCCTTCAACGCCAATGCTGCAAGCGCCCACTACAGCTTTACCTCAGAAGAAGAGAGTGCCCGCATCGCGGGCGGAGGTTTCCTGCTGATGGATCTCGGAAGCCACTACCCATACGGCACCACCGATACCACCCGCACCATATTCCTGGGCAAAGATGGCCCCACTGATGAGCAGAAGCGCGACTATACCCTGGTGCTGAAGGGGATGATAGACCTGGCTGAGGCAATATTTCCCGCCGGGACCCGTGGCTGCCAGTTGGACATCCTTGCGCGCGGCCCGATGTATGCTACCGGCAAGATGTATTTTCATGGGACTTCGCACGGGATTGGACAGTGGCTCTGCGTGCATGAGTCACCGCAAATCCGTATGGAATACAGTCCCATAGCACTGCAGCCGGGGATGATTCTCTCAGACGAGCCGGCGGTGTATGTAGATGGCAGTTACGGTATCCGCACAGAGAACGTGATACAGGTTGTCCCCTTTACAGAGACCGGATACAACTCATTCTATAAGTTTGAAACGCTCACCCTGGTGCCGATAGATACCCGCGCGGTGGATTATGACCTGCTTACTCCGCATCAGGCGCAGTGGCTCGAATCCTATAACAAAAAGGTGTACGAAAGTCTGAAAGACCTGTTGAGCGGGCAGGAGCGGCAGTGGTTGCTTACCTGGTTAGCGTAATCCCGCCATTCTCGAAGATGATGTTGCGGGCCCCCTCGTTGAACATTCCTCCGCCGGGGGTACGGCGGTCAAAGCGGAAGTTTAGCTGGAGGCCGCTGTAGGGATATGTGGATATGCCGTTGATCATGAAGGAACCGTACTTGACAAGGGCGTTCACAGCATACATCGCGATATCATACCCCTGGAATGCGTAGGGTGAGGGGTCAGAATTGTAGAGAGCCCTGTAACGACGGACATAATTCCGTACGTTCTCGTCTTTATAGTCCACAAAGTAGCCGAGACTGCAATGGGCGTTCATGCTCTGGAACGACTCCTGCTCTATGGATTCGAAGCGGCGCACCTTGCCACTCATGTATCCGGTGATGTTATTCTTGCCTCCGCGGGCCAGCAGGCCGGTGTTGCGTACGGCATCAGAAGCAAGAGACTCCCTCTCAGAGGTGATGATGATATGGTTGTGTTTGTTGCTCTCCAGCAAGCCGTTCACGTTTGCGCTGCCATTGCGTCCGATGCCGCTTCTAGCAATGGAATAAGGTATCTGGAGGTATTCCAGGCTGGATATGATGTCTTTATGGAACTGCCCCAGCTCTTCTGTGTTCTCGCACAGCACTATTACGTTGTCAGTGAAAGCATCATATCTGATTGACTCCACAAGCCGCATGGCCTGGGTGGCTGCAGAGAGCGGAACGTCCACCAGATACGGGTGGCGATATGTGGCCCGCTCTATTTTCTGGTCCATAGGGGAGAAGAGCGGAATGCGGTGCTTGTCGCAATAATCTGCCGCAACGTCCACGTTGTCCGTGGAGAAATGCCCGATTATGAAGTCGAAGGCGTCCAGGTGGGAGGCTGTCGCAAGATCGTCGAAACTCTCAAAATCGGCCATATCGATAACCTTGAGGTTGACGTTTATCCCGGCCTCCTTTATCTCGTTGAGGGCCATCAGCACACCTGCATAGAAGTCCAGGAAATTGCCGGAAGGTGAATTGCTGCTGGCTGCGATGGGAAGTATCAGGGCCACGCGGGCTGTGCCGGAGAAAGGCACCAGATAATGGGTCTCGGTTTCCTCTTCCGGTTCCTCGTCCTGTACGGCAGAGATTATGGAGACGTTGTCCGCCACGGCATTCCCTTCTCCATCCTCTGCGGTCTCTATGATGCTGTTGTCAGAATCTGCCACATAGGTCCCGCCGACAGGAATCTTGAGGTACTGGCCAACTACAAGGGTCTTGGACTCGAGGTTGTTGAGGGCGATGATATCTTCCTGGGAGACCTTGTATTTGAGCGAGAGCATCAGCAGCGAATCATACCACTTTACACGGTGGTTGATATACTGACCATCACCCGAAGAGGCCTGGTCTGCGGCCTCCGTATTTTGCCCCGCGTCCTTGTCAACGTTTTGTTTTGCGCTTTGTTCAACGTCCTTTGCTGCCGGTTCTTCAGCCTTTTCAACTGCAGTTTGTTTCTCTGCAGTTCCGGTTTTGGGAGCAGCCGTTGCGTTGTCGGTATCCTTATAGGGGATGAACAGTATGGTGCCGGCTTTGAGCCCGTTGGCTACCCTCGAGAGGTTGAGGTTGGTAACCTCCTCTATTTCCGCGCCGTAAGCCTTGCATATAGAATACAGGGTCTGCTTTTCCAGTACCAGATGCTCGTAATATGTCTTTTTGTCGATAGTTATCAGTTTGGTGGATATCTCTACCGGGGTGGGGACATAATCCTGGGCATTGGCTGCGGGGAGCACAGTCAGCAGTATGAACAGGAGAAAAACGGTGACGCGGAAGCTTTTCATTGATTGAATTTAAAACTCAAGACGGGCGAGCATGTTTTTGACGTTGCATTCAATACGCTCGTATATGTTGTCGTAAGGCTCCTTAACAAACTTCTTGCCGGTAATGTGCTCGTAGAGCTCCACATAGCGGTCGCTTATGGCCGCTACCCGTTCTGCATCCATCACGGGGACTTTCTGCCCCTCTTTCCCGCTGAAGCCGTTTTCCATAAGCCACTCGCGCACGAACTCCTTGGAAAGCTGGCGCTGGGGGAGACCCTTTTCAAAAAGTTCCTGATAGGTGTCAGCGTAGAAGTAACGCGACGAGTCGGGGGTATGGATCTCATCTATAAGGTACAGCTCGCCGTTGAGGCGTCCGAATTCGTATTTGGTGTCCACCAGCATCAGGTTGTGCTGGGCGGCAATCTCCTCACCGCGGGCAAACAGGGCGAGGGTTATCTTCTCCAGCTTTTCATACTCTTCGCGGCCTATGATGCCCCTGGCAATAATCTCCTCCTTGCTGATGTCTTCGTCGTGAGCGCCTATCTCTGCCTTTGTGGTGGGGGTGATGATTGGGGTGGCGAACCGCTCGTGCTCGCGCATGCCGTCCGGGATCTTCACGCCGCATATCTCCCGTACGCCGGATTTATAAGCGCGCCATGCGCTGCCGGTGAGGCAGCGTCGCACTATCATCTCCACCGGAAGCCCCTCGCATTTGTACCCGACGGTAACCATCGGGTCGGGAGAAGCTATTTTCCAGTTGGGGACGATGTCTTCTGTAAGGTCCAGGAAATATGATGCTATCTGGTTGAGCACCTGCCCTTTGTAAGGGATGCCCTCGGGCAGTATCACGTCGAATGCAGAAATGCGGTCGGTGGCGACCATCACCATGTATTTGTCGGCGACGGTATAGACATCGCGCACCTTGCCGGTGTATTTTGCACTCTGCTTGTTAAAGTCGAACTCAGTGTGTGTAACAGCAGTCATTATATCTGCCAATTAAGTTATTCGGAAATGCTGCGGTTCTTGATGTACTCCTCGTTGAGACCCTTGAGGACATCTGCGGTAATGTCCAGGCCGGGATTCACGTTGAGCACGGTGTTGGTGGCTGCGGAGGTGGTGAGAATAAGGGCAAACTGGTGCTCCTCGTTATATTTCTCAATGAAATCCTTCACTGCGTAGTAAACCTTGTTGTTGAGCACTGCCTGCTCTTCCTGGATCTCCTGGTCTTTCTTGGCAGCATCGTTCTGAAGGTTCTGCTGGCGCTGTGCAAGTTTATTGCTCTGCTCCTCAGCGGCGCTGCGGGTCAGAAGTCCCTTCTGATACTGGTTCTCAAATGCCTTAGCATCGCTCTCGAGCCTGCGGCCCCTCTTTGCAAGGTCATCCTGGATGCCCTGCACCTTGGTCTGGAAAGCGGTCATCAGGTCGTTGTACATATCGTAATTGACAATCAGGGAATCGAGTTGCAGATAGACAATGTCGCCGGCTTGTGCGGTAATGGCGTCGGGGTTGGTAATATCTGCAGGTTCGCTGGTTTTCTTCTTCTCGAACTTGGGATTAACCACAGACAGGACAACTGCAGCAAGAGCCAATATCAGGGCGATGATGCTGAGAATAAGGGGTGTCTTTTTCATTTTATGTTTCTGATTTTTAATGATTATTGCAAATTATTGTAATGCAGCAAGATACGCTGCTATTGTCTTTTCCAGGCCAAGGTATAGCGCGTCACATATAAGCGCGTGGCCAATCGAAACCTCGTCCAGACGGGGCATCGTGTGTTTGAAATACGCCAGGTTGTCCAGATTGAGGTCGTGGCCGGCGTTTACGCCCAGCCCGCATTTGACAGCTTCCCGGCACGCGTCGTAATAGGGAGAGATGGCCTTCTCCCGCCCCGATACATAACCGTGGGCATAATCGTATGTATATAGTTCAATGCGGTCGCAGCCCGCTTCGGCTGCCCCTTGCACCATCCTTACGTCCGGGTTTACGAAAATGGAAGAACGTATCCCCTCAGAGCGCAGCCTGTTGCAGATATCCTTGAGGAAAGCTGCATGAGTGACGGTATCCCACCCCTGGTTGGAGGTGAGGGCGTCGCGGCTGTCGGGCACGAGGGTCACCTGGGCCGGGTGGACCTTGCATACCAGTTCCATGAACTTGTCAATGGGGTTGCCCTCCACGTTCAGCTCTACATCGATTCTGGGTTTAATCTGATACACATCGCTGTAGCGGATGTGGCGCTCGTCCGGCCTGGGGTGCACGGTGATGCCCTGCCCGCCAAAACGCACGCAGTCCACGGCTGCCTTGAGTACGTCGGGAGTATGCCCCCCGCGCGAATTGCGCAAGGTTGCAATTTTGTTGATATTAACGCTGAGCTTTGTCATGATGGTAATAGAGTACAAAAATAAATATTTTTGGTGAATACCTGTATAAAATGCTAATTTTGGGGTTCAAAATATAATGCGGATGACGATAGCAATCTACGGCAGGAATCTGGATAAAGACGATGCAAGGGTGTGGCTTTTGCTCGGCAGGCTGGCGGCCGGCGGGGCTAAGACCTACTTTTGCAACGGCGACCTGCAGCCCGGCACCGATATGGTGCTGGCCCTTGGCGGTGACGGTACCTTCCTGCGTGCCATAAATATGCTCCGCGGCCGCAGCATCCCCATCGCCGGTATCAACTTTGGCAGGCTGGGATTCCTTACCTCCGCAAAGGTCGAGGAGGGGGAAAATACCTGGATAGAGGATCTCCTTCACGGTAACTACACCATCCAGAAGCGCCTCCTGCTTAAGGTTGAATCGGATGTCATTCCGCACGGTGTCTATCCATACGCCCTCAACGAGTTCTCCATTCAGCGCCAGAATCCCGCAATGCTGCGCATAGACATCGGCATCGGTGACGGACGGCTCCCCGCATATTGGGCAGACGGAGTAGTGGTTTCAACACCCACCGGAAGCACCGCATATTCTCTGAGCGTGGGTGGCCCCATTGTGACTCCGGATGCGGACGTGTTCATCCTCTCCCCCATAGCGCCGCATAACCTTAACGTGAGGCCGATTGTGCTCCCTGCAGACTCCCGCCTGGAAATCTCATTCACATCCAAGTCGTCCCAGATGGGGGTTGCGACATTGGACAACACATCTTTCCTGGTTCCGGTCGGTACAAAATTCTGCCTTAGCAAGGCGGAATTCTCCGCCCACTGCATCCGCTTCAGGGACGGAGGGTTCATAGATGCCCTGCAGCACAAACTCCTCTGGGGAGAGGATAAACGTAATGCTTTTTAACTATATGGAAGCCAAACACGTTACGATAATAATGGACGGGAACGGCCGTTGGGCCAAGGCCCGCGGACTCTCCCGCAGTGAGGGACATGCGGCGGGCGCAGACTGCGTACGCGAATGCTGCCGTGCCGCCATCAAAAACGGTGTCAAGTATCTCAGCCTCTACACATTCTCGCAGGAGAACTGGAATCGTCCGGAGAAGGAGGTGGACACCATAATGGCTCTGATGGCATCCAATATGATTAAGACGATGCCGGAGTTCGAGGAGAACAACATCCGCTTCAAGGTGATAGGTGATATGGACCGGCTTTCTCCGGAACTCAGGGAACAGATAGCCGCCGCAGAAGAGCACACCGCAAGCTTCGACCGGCTGACCCTCATACTGATGTTCAGCTACAGCGGCAAGTGGGACATACTCCAGGCTGCCGACAAATATGCCGCAGCTCGCGCATCCGGCAATGCTGAAGTAAGCTTTGATAGCTGCCTGGCCACGGCCGGCATTCCGGATCCGGACCTGCTTATCAGAACCGGCGGAGAGAAGCGTATAAGCAACTATATGCTGTGGCAGTGCGCCTATACCGAATTTTATTTTACCGACAAACTTTGGCCTGATTTTAGAGAAGATGACTTTGTTGCAGCTTTGGACGATTTCAAAGGCCGGGACAGAAGATTTGGAAAAGTGAATTGATGAGACGTTTTGCAATATTATTGGCTCTGTTGCTCTCGCCGTTCCTGATGCTTGCCCAGCAGGAGGACGGAGGAAGCGGCATCACCGTTGACTACGGCAAGCCGCAGACTTATGTGATTGGTGGCGTGAGGGTTACTGGCAACCAGTATCTGGATTCCGGGCGTATCATGGCTATGGTGGGTCTGCAGCCGGGTAAGAGCGTAACCATCCCGGGAGAAGAGATAAGCACAAAGCTGAACGCGATTCTCAACCAGAAAAAGTTCAGCGATGTTGGAATATATATTGACTCCATTAACGAGACTCGCGACACCGTGTGGCTCAGGGTCGATGTCAAGGAGCGCCCCAGGGTATCTGTCTGGATGTATCACGGTGTAAAGAAAAGCGAGCAGGACGACCTCAAGGAGAAACTCAACCTCAAGCGTGGCGGTGAACTTTCTGAGTATGTGATATCTTCCTCCACCGGAGTTATCAAGAATTATTATAAGGAGAAGGGTTACAACAACGTCAAGGTGGATGTCACCACCGTAGAAGACAGCCTGATAAACAATGCCGTGCGTGTCACCTTCAATGTGGACAAGGGCAAGAAGGTAAGGGTAGGGAGCATCACCTACGAGGGTGTTGAAGGGATTGAGAAGTACCGTCTTGACAAGTCGATGAAGAAGACCAAGGACCGTTCCTGGTACAACCTGTTCAACAGCAAGAAGTTTAACGAGCAGGAGTATCCCAACGATAAAGTCTCCCTGATTGACGCCTTCAACGAGCGGGGTTTCCGCGATGCCAAGATCCTTAAGGATTCCATCTACACCATGGAGAACGGCCGGCTCGGCATCAATTTCAAGATTGACCAGGGCCGTAAGTATTACTTCCGCAATATCACCTGGACCGGCAACTCGGTCTATACTGCTGACGCCCTCAACGGTGTTATCAAAATCAACAAGGGTGATGTTTACGACATCGTTACCTTAAACCAGCGCCTCCAGGGTGGCGGAAAGGAGGGTGAGACCAGCGTCGCATCGCTTTATCGCGACAACGGTTACCTGTTCTTCAATGTCACTCCGGTGGAGACCACTATCGTGGGTGACTCGGTAGATGTGGAAATCCGTATGGTAGAGGGCAAGCAGGCCACATTCAACAACGTGATTATCAGCGGTAACAACATCACCAACGAGCGTGTGATTCGCCGCGCCGTATATACCCGCCCCGGCTATCTCTATTCCCAGAGCGACTTTGAACGCTCCATCCGCGAGCTGGGTACCATGAGCAACTTTGATGCAGAGAAGATAGTGGAGCAGGGGACCGGCTGGAATTTGATTCCCGACCCGATGAACAATACCGTGGACATATCCTACAACGTGGAGGAGAAGTCCAACAGCCAGCTGGAACTCTCCGGCGGCTGGGGCGCCCGTACGTTCGTGGGTACAATCGGTATCAACTTCAGCAACTTCTCCACCCGCAACTTCTTCCGCAAGGATGCCTGGAAGCCGGTGCCGCTGGGTGACAACCAGACGCTGGCGTTCCGCTACCAGACCAACGGCCGCTATTACAGGGCCCTCTCCGCAAGTTTTGTGGAGCCCTGGCTGTTTGGCAAGAAGCCTACCTCGCTCAGCGTTTCTGCCTATTTTACCCGCCAGACCAACTCCTACATGTCTTATTATTACCAGATCCTGAACGACGACAAGTTTATGGAGGTCGGTGGTGTGTCCATCAGCCTGGGTAAGCGTCTCAAATGGCCGGACAACTATTTTACCCTGTATAATTCGCTGGGCTGGCAGTTCTATAATCTGAAAGACTGGTACCGGTATTACTATGTGTTTACCGATGGCCGTTTTAACAATATCAACTACACCATCTCCCTGTCCCGCCAGTCAATAGACCAGCAGATCTATCCGCGTGTGGGCCAGGACTTGAACTTCAGCCTGCAGCTTACGCCGCCATATTCGCTGCTTCGCGACAAGAACATCGACTACAAATCGATGTCCGACCAGGATCACTACCGCTGGCTGGAGTACAACAAATGGACCTTCTCCGGTCGTAACTATGTTACAATCTGGAAAGACCTGGTGCTGATGACGGCAGCCCACTTCGGTTACCTGGGCTATTACAACCGCAAGTGGGGATACTCTCCGTTCGAGGGATTCCTGGTGGGCGGCGACGGCATGTCGGGCTATAACACTTATGGCAACGATGTGATCTCCCTCCGCGGTTATGAAGATTATTCGCTGACCCCTACCGTCAACGGTGCTTATGCCGGTCACGTTTATGACAAGTTCACCGTAGAGTTGCGTTACCCGGTTATCCTCAAGCCGCAGTCCACCATCTTTGCACTTGCATTCCTGGAGGGTGGTAACTGCTGGTCTGACATAAACGATTTCAACCCGTTCCAGATCAAGCGTAGCGCCGGCGTCGGAGTCCGCGTGTTCCTGTCGGTTGTGGGTATGCTCGGTGTGGACTGGGGCTACGGATTTGATGCCGGTCCCAATGAGGACAAGAGCCAGTTCCACTTTACAATAGGACAACAATTCTAAAATTATTGAGATATGAAAAAGGTATTTGTTATTCTCGCAGTCTGCTTTATGACAGTTCTGTCGGCCTCTGCACAGTCAGTGGGCTATGTTGACACAGAAAAGATTCTGAGCTGCATACAAGAATACTTGGATGCCCAGAGCGAACTCAACGATCTTGCCGATAAATACAAAGCTGATATACAGAAAGACGTAGATGCAATTGACGTTCTTTACCGTGATTATATGGCAAAGAAAAGCACTATGTCGGCAGCACAGCAGCAGGCAAAGGAAAATGATATCATAGCCAAGGAGAAGGCTGTGAAAGAGAAGGAAGAGAAATATTTTGGCGAGCAGGGTATCCTTACCAAGCGCTCTGAGAAACTGATCTCTCCCATACAGGAGGCCGTGGAGCAGGCAATCCAGAAGGTGGCCGACTCCCGCGGATGTTCTATCGTTATGGATGTAACGGTTGCCACCGGCATCGTTTACAAGAACTCCAAATACGACCTCACCAATGCGGTAATAGATTATTTAAGTAAGTAAGATAGCTTTTAGATTATGAAAAGATTCGCAATTGTACTTTTAGCGGCATTCTTCACCGTCGCTATGTCGGCCCAGAGTGTCAAATTCGGTCACATCAACACCTCGGAACTGGTTGGCCTCATGTCAGATACTGATTCTGCAAGAGTCCAGCTCCAGGCATACCAGAAAGAGTTGGTAGATGAGATGGAGACCATGCAGACCGAATACAACAACAAGCTCAACACCTACCAGCAGAAGCAGGCTACCTGGACTGCCGCAATCAAGGAGTCCAAAGAGGCTGAAATCATAGAGATGCAGCAGCGTCTGCAGCAATTCCAGCAGTCGGCGCAGCAGGATCTGGCGCAGCTGGAGCAGAAGCTCTACGCTCCCATATTTGAGAAGGCAAGAAACGCCATCTCCAAGATTGCAAAGGAAAAAGGTCTCACATTTGTCTTTGAACTCTCCACTAACCCTGTGGTTTACTACAATGAGGCACAGAGTGTTGACCTCCTCCCCCTGGCTAAGGCAGCGCTTGGTGTTCCCGCAGAAAAAGTTGCTCCTACACAGATTCAATAATTTATAAGAAATATTATCTTTGCGCGTGAGGGTTATCAGTTGTGATTACCCTCACGCGTTGTAAATACCAAAAGATATAATGAATCACAAAGTTATTGACACTAAGGATGTTGTCATAAGGTTTGCGGGCGATTCCGGCGACGGGATGCAGCTTACGGGTACCTTGTTTGCCGATGCATCGGCGCTGTATGGCAACGAGATTTCAACTTTTCCCGACTATCCGGCAGAGATACGCGCACCCCAGGGCACCGTCTCCGGCGTTTCGGGATTCCAGGTTCACTTTGGAAGTGAAGGGATCAACACCCCGGGCGACTATTGCGACGTGCTGGTTGCTATGAACCCTGCCGCACTCAAGGCAAATGCAAAGTGGGCCAAGAGTACTGCAACCATCATAGTAGATGTGGATACATTCACCCAGGACGGGCTCGACAAGGCCGGTTTTACCACCGACGACCCTGCCACAGAACTCCATATAGAGGACCGCAACATAATCTGGGCCCCCATAACATCTCTTACAAAGGAGAGTCTGGCCAGCAGCGGCCTCGACCCCAAGTCGATTCTCCGTTCCAAGAACATGTTCACCCTGGGTATGTGCTTCTATATGTTCAACCGTCCGCTGGACTATACTTACGCATATCTTGAGAAGAAGTTTGGCAAGAAGAAACCGCAATTGGTGGAGCCCAACAAGAAAGTGCTCACCGACGGCTTCAACTACGCCGCAAATATCCAGGCGATTGCCAATACCTATACTGTGGCTCCTGCCGACCTGCCCAAGGGTACCTACCGCAACATAAACGGCAACCAGGCTGTGGCCTGGGGCCTCATCGCTGCGGCAGAGAAGGCCGGCCTGCAGCTCTTCTGCGGCTCATACCCTATAACCCCAGCCACTGCAATTCTTGAAGAACTTGCGATTCATAAGAATCTCAACGTGAAGACCATGCAGGCAGAAGACGAGATTGCCGGTATCTGCACCGCAATAGGCGCTGCATACGGCGGAGCGCTCGCAGCCACTACAACCTCCGGCCCCGGCCTCAGCCTCAAGAGCGAGGCGATGGGCCTGGCCATGATTACCGAGCTGCCGCTCGTGATTGTGGACGTGCAGCGCGGCGGTCCCTCTACCGGTATCCCTACCAAGACAGAGCAGACCGACCTGGCTCAGGCACTCTACGGACGCAATGGCGAATGTCCTATCTGCATTGTCGCAGCTCACTCCCCGTCCAACTGCTTTGACGCAGCATTCAACGCCGCAAAGCTGGCTTTGGAGCACATGATGCCCGTTATCCTGCTCACCGAGGGCTTCCTTGGCAACGGCAGCGAACCCTGGCGCATCCCCTCCATGAAAGATTATCCCGCAATCAAGCCGCCTATCATCGACTCTTGCGAAGGCAACTTTAAACCGTTTGAGCGTGACCCCAAGACCTTTGTACGCAAATGGGCGATCCCCGGCAAGGCTGGCCTCGAGCACCGTGTCGGTGGATTGGAGAAGAATCCTGCCGGAACCATCTCTTCCGACCCTGAAAACCACGCATACATGGTGGCCCAGCGTGCCGCCAAGGTGGCTGCCGTTGCCGATTTCATCCCCGACCTGGAGGTTATCGGCGAGAAGCAGGGCGACCTTCTGCTGGTGGGCTGGGGCGGTACTTTCGGTCACCTCTTCACCGCGGCAAAGCAGCTGCAGGCAGAGGGCAAGAAGGTATCCCTCGCGCACTTTGACTATATCAACCCGCTGCCAAAGAATGCAGCCGAGGTATTCGGCAACTTTGGCAAGATCATGGTTTGCGAGCTCAACAGCGGCCAGTTTGCCGACTATCTGCGCGCCCGCATCCCTCAGTATAAATACGAACAGTACAATAAGGTTCAGGGCCAGCCGTTCATAGTAGAGGAAATTGTGGACGCCGCCAAGGCACAATTATCATAAGGAGGAAGCCGTCATGAAATATCAAGCACAAGATTTCAAAAGTAACCAGCAGGTTCGCTGGTGTCCCGGTTGTGGCGACCACGCTGTATTGGCAGCGCTCCAGCGGGCACTCCCCTCAGTTGCAGAGGCGTTGGACCTTCCCAAAGAGAAGTTTGTTGTAGTTTCCGGTATCGGCTGCTCCAGCCGTCTTCCGTACTATATGGATACCTTCGGATTCCACGGTATTCACGGCCGTGCAACGGCGCTTTCCACCGGTTTGAAGGTGGCCCGCCCCGAGCTCAGCATATGGCAGGCTTGCGGCGACGGCGATGCACTCGCCATCGGTGGCAACCACTTTATCCACGCCATCCGTCGTAATGTAGATCTGAACATCATTCTTTTCAATAACCAGATTTACGGTCTCACCAAGGGTCAGTACAGCCCCACATCCAAGTTTGGCGCCATCACCAAAACTTCGCCTTACGGCACTGTGGAGAATCCGTTCACTCCGGGTCAGCTGGTTATCGGTGCCCGCGGTACCTTCTTTGCCCGTGGCCTCGATGTCGACATCAAGAATAATCCGGACATTTTCCTCGCCGCTGCGCTGCACAAAGGCGCGTCGGTGTGCGAGATGCTGGTTAACTGCATGATCTTCAACGATGGCGCGCACGCGGCTATTTCTGCCCGTGAAGTCCGTGCCGACCGCACAATTTTTCTGCGCGACGGAGAAAAGATGATCTTTGGCGCCAACAACGATAAGGGTCTTGTCCTGGAAAACGGCGCACTGAAGGCTGTGACCATCGGTCAGGACGGTTACACCATGGACGATATCCTGGTTCACCATGCCGACACTCGCGACACCTTCATGCACAGCATGCTGATTGACATGAAGGGCGACCTGCCTGTAGCCTTGGGCGTAATTCGCAACGTAGAGGATTCTACCTACGACGAAAACGTAGAGAAGCAGCTCCAGGAGGTCACCGCCGCCGCCAAGGTCCACAGCGTAGACGAACTCCTCCGCTCCGGCTCCACCTGGGAGGTGAAGTAGTTTTGTCGTATTCACAAGACCGTTTCTTAAACTTCCGGGTATCACTAAGTGACTGGCGTGGTTGCAAATCTGAACAGAATGTGTATTTTTGTATATATTATTAACAATTAGCCACCTAAGTATTATGAAGAAGATTTACACATTTGGCCTTGTGGCCGCGCTGGCGGTATGCGGCTGCCAGAAGGTTGAGAAGAGTGACGTTGTCTCCGACGGCAGGTATTTTACTGCGATGATAGAGGAGTCGGCCATGTGTGATGCAGGGGATGTTGCGACCAAGACGTCACTGGATGCCTCTGGCAACGTGTTGTGGAAGAAGGGGGACCAAGTGAGTGTATTTGCCGGGAGCACCATCAACGAGCATTACCAGGTGAGCGATGAATCGGACGGCGAGACAACGGCTACATTGCAGAGGGTGGAGAGTCCCGGTTTTGTGGCCGGCGGAGAGATATCCGGCAATGTGGCGTTCTATCCTTATATCGCATCTGCGCAAATCGCCCGCAGCAGCGGCGGATATGTCATAAGCGACCTGACGCTCCCGTCAACCCAGACTTATGCTGTGGCAAGCTTCGGAAGCGGAGCCTTCCCTATGACGGCAGTGGCAAGTCCTTCATCGGATATGAACTTCAAGTTCCGGAACGTTCTCGGCGGGCTGAAACTGCAGCTGAAGGGTACGCCATCCATCGCATCAATCAGCGTGGCGGGCAACAACAACGAAATACTCTGCGGCAGCGCGAGAGTCACCGTGTCGGAGAGCGCAGTTCCCACCGTAGCCCTCTCTGACGCAACGGCCATGAACGTGACACTTGACTGTGGCGATGGAGTCCAGTTAGACGCGAACACGGCGACAGTCTTTATCATAGCCCTGCCGCCGATTAAGATGACGAGAGGTTTCACTGTGACGGTGACCGATACAGAAGGCAACCAGATGGAGATAAAGACCAATAAGAGCCAGAGGATCATACGTTCCAAGCTGCTGGCGATGCCGGCCGTCACCTTTGAGGGTCCGGACCAAACTCCCTCGGCGGCAGTGGCTGTCGACCTCGGGCTGCCGTCCGGTTTGAAATGGGCTAGCAGCAATGTGGGAGCTTCATCTGCCGGAGAATTCGGCGATTACTTTGCCTGGGGAGAAACGGAGCCGTATTATTCCAGCCTGGATCCCCTGACGTGGAAAGAAGGAAAGACTGCCGGCTATACCTGGGCTTCATACCGGTGGTGCGAGGGAAGCTACGACACTCAGACAAAATATTGTACGGACAGTTATTACGGGCTGGTTGACAACAATACCGTCCTCTACCCCGAAGATGACTCAGCTAATATCAATTTGGGAGGCAGCTGGCGGATGCCCACTATTGCTGAGTGGGAAGAACTGATGACAGAATGCACCTGGATCTGGATAACAAGGAATGGAGTAAGCGGCAGACTTGTTATCGGAGCAAACGGCAACAGTATATTCTTGCCGGCATCCGGCATCCGGGACGAGTCCTATTGTGACTATCCTGGCGAAAGCGGCTATTTTTGGTCTTCTTCCCTCTATTCGGACAGCCCTAATTGCGCGTGGTATATGTACTTCGATGGGTATGATGTCTTCGCAGAATTCAACAACCGCTTTGTCGGGTTATCTGTGCGCCCGGTTATGGAATAGCATTGTTTCCGGCTTCTGTTTGAGGTCACTGTATGTTCCTTGTAAGATGCTGTTCCCAGCGAGGCGGGATATCGTGACATCTAATCCAGTTGGCTCCGCGAGATATGGCGAGACGTTCCAGACGGAGCGTCTCGCCTAGCGTTTTGGGGTCACTGGGGGTTAGGCCCAGAGGTTGGTACGTCATCCTTTTGCGTGAGATGCCAATGAGAATCTCGCGGCCGAAGATCTTGAGTCCGTCCAGGCGGTTGAGCAGTTCGAGGTTTTCGTCCACGTCTTTGCCAAAGCCGAAGCCTGGGTCCAGTATCCAGTCTTGCAGGCCGGCCTCTGCGGCGCGTTTTTCAAAGTTGCTGAAGAACCCGGCCACGCGGGCTACGATATCGCCTTCGCCATCGGCGATGGGATGCAACTCTTTACCTTCTATGACAAACGGAATCTGGTTGTGCATGGCCACGTAGGGGAGGCCCAGCCGTGCAACCAGCGGCAACAGTTCCGGGTCGCTTTGGCCCGCGGAGATATCGTTAACTATGAACGGACCTATAATGTCGTACGCCCGTTTTACGATTTCGGCGGAAAAAGTGTCTATTGAGAATCGCGACCCAGTGTATCCGCTGGCAGTCGGCAACTGGTTTGCTTCTTCGGGCGATTGCATGAAAACGTCTGCTTCCGTACTGGCAATAGGAAGCGGGTATGTGTCTCCTGCAGATAACGTGTCTGCGGCTGCCCTTGTGCTGGCAGACGGTGACGGGCTGATTGAAGGCTCGCTTTCAGATGCCATCGTGCGAGTGTCTGGAAAACGTTTCTGTACAACCTCCAGCACCGGCTTCAGCCGCCGCCACTCCTCCTCAACGCCCGGATATGTACTCCCCGGCCGCGACGAGCAAGCCCCAATATCCACTACGTCCGCCCCTTCGCCAAACAACTTCTCCACGCGTGCAATAAACTGTTCCACGCCGCTCACCCTGCTGCCCGCAAAAAAAGAATCGTCGTTCACATTCACGATTCCCATTATCTTGATTTCGGATACCATGTTATTCAAATAAAAAGTATATTTGCAAAGATACACATAAAGCGATGCGAATATGCTGATAGTTCTTGAAGGATTGGACGGGGCGGGGAAGTCCACGCAGTTGAAGATGCTGTGCGAGTACCTGCAGGGGAGGGGTGATAAATTGAAGTATCTCCATTTTCCGAGGTACGATGCCCCGGTTTACGGTGAGTTGATTTCGAATTTTCTGAAGGGGGAGTATGGTGGCAACGATGCTGTGCACCCACAGCTGGTGGCGCTGCTGTTTGCAGAGGACCGGCGCGATGCGGCTGAGCAGATAAACGAGTGGCTCAGCGCAGGCTATACTGTGGTGCTGGACCGTTATGTGTATAGCAATATCGCATTCCAGACTTCCAAGCTGGCCGACCCGGAGAAGGCGCAGAAGTTGCGTGATTGGATCTTTGACCTCGAATACAACGTGTTCCAGATTCCGCGACCCAACCTGAACCTGTTTCTGGATGTGCCCATCGGGTTTGTGGAGTCACGGCTGAACCATCAGCGCAGCGGCAGCGACCGCGACTATCTGGACGGCGCCCAGGATATCCATGAGGCCGACATCGAGTTCCAGAAAAAAGTGCGCGCCGTGTATTTGGAGTGCTGTGCTACCGATGCCAATTTCATCCGTATAGACTGTGCAGACCCGGAAACCGGATTGATTCTTCCGCCGGAACCCATCTTTGAAATGATCAAAAGTAAGCTATGAAAGGCATCGCCCGCTTTTGCAGGCTGATTGTCGGCCTGGTTTTTATTTTTTCCGGCTTTGTCAAGCTTCTCTCGCCCGTTGGAACATCCTTGATTATTAAGGAGTATCTTACTGCTTTTCATATCGGTTTCCTCACTCCGGCGGCGTTGGTGCTGGGCATTGCCCTGGCCTCGACCGAGTTTCTGACCGGCGTTGCCTTGCTGCTGCGGCTGCGTTTCCATCTGGCCGCCGTGGTGGCGCTACTGCTGGTGGCGGTATTCACCCCGCTCACCCTCTACCTGGCCCTCTTCAACCCGATAGCGGATTGCGGCTGTTTTGGCGAGGCGGTGCACCTTACCAACTGGCAGACATTTTTCAAGAACGTGATTCTGCTGCCCTGCGTCATTATAATCTTTTGCTCGCGCAAGGTGGTCGGCCGATATACATATCCCGCGCTGGAGTGGGTCTTTATGGGATTGTTCGCCCTGCTGGCGGCCGCAGTGCTGCTGCAGACCTTCCTCTGGGCGCCGCTGGCGGAGTTTACCGATTACAAGGTGGGGAATGAGATCAAAGCCGCCCCTACCCGCAGCGCCGCCGACCTGTATGAGACGGTGTTCCTCTACGAGAAGGATGGCGTTCAGGAGACCTTCACGCTGGATAACCTGCCCGATTCCACATGGACCTTCGTGGATGCCGTGACCAAATCGAATGGGCTGGTGGCCAACGCTTCTGACGCCGATTTCAGGGTCGAGGCGCCGGATGGTACCGACATCGCCACTCGTCTGCTGGAGCAGGACAAACTGTTGCTGATGACCATATATCACCCGGACAAGTTTGTCCGCCGTCATGGCGTGGAGCCCATTTTGAAGATCAAGTCGGAAGCTGAGGCTCAGGGGCTGGAATTTGTGCTGGTGGCCTCCGACAAGATAGAGGGACTGCCCGATGACTGTCCGATGAACCTCGCCGACCTCAAGCTGCTTATGACGCTGAACCGTAGCAACGGCGGCGTCACGCTGCTGGACGAGGGGATTGTCATACGCAAGTGGACCTTTTTCCGTGCTAACCGCCAGGGCATCGATTTCTGGGGCCAGGAAGACCCTGAGTTCACGCTGCTTATGACGCTCAACCGCCAGCGAATGTCGGTGGAAATAGCGGTGGTGCTCTTCATCTTGCTCTGCCTGGCAAAATTCATAGTATTTTTCAAGAAGAAGGAGTAACGGTTATGAACGACACGGGGCTGTTGGGAAGAAGGGGAGAGGATGTCGCTTTGGATTATCTGCAGCGGTGCGGATTGCATCTGGTGCAGCGTAACTGGCGCGCAGGCCACCTTGAGGTGGACCTGATTATGGAGGATATCTATTCTGTGAGGATAGTGGAGGTGAAGACGCTGCACGTTGGGGACGGTTTTGACCCTTCTGACGATGTTACCCGCGATAAACGGTTGAAGCTGGTGAGGGCGGCAAAAACTTACTATGCCAGGAATCCAACCAACAAAGAGATCAAGTTTGACGTGGTGACGGTACTGTTCGATGCCGGGGAGGTGGTTGAGGTGAACTATCTGCCCGATGCATTCAATGCCTTGGGATGAAAATTCAGAGGCCGGAACCCTTGCGGGCTTCGGCCTCCTACCTTAACCATAACCTAAACTATGAAAAATTCATTCAGTATTATTTGCAAATAGTGTGCCGTTGCTATTTGCAAATACGCAATTTGGCGTACTTTAAAATCAGTTTTTTTGTTTCTCCGCTGTCAGTGACAAAGATAGCTTTGGCGTCACCCCCAAACCCCTCTATGCTTTTGATCACTCCTGGCCCGAAGATGTTGTGCTCAACCTTCATCCCCACCCGGATATCTTCCGGGCGGTCGGGCTTGAAATCGGGGGATGGGGCTCTGTGCACTACCGGCGCTTTTGGGGCAGGGCGGGTCACCACAGACGGCTTTGATTGTTGAGGTTGCTGCTGCGGCCTGCCGTAATTGGGCGCCCATTTCCCGGTGGGGGCAGTGCCGGCATAGCGGCCCCGGCCTTCGTTGTTGCCGGATGACCATCCGCCGCCAGATGATGGCCTGCTGCCAAACCCAAAATCGTCAAAAGCGCTGGATGAGGGCACGTCGCCATCCAGATATTTCCGGTCTATCTCTTTGACAAAGCGGCTAACCTGGTTGAATTCCTCCTTTCCGTAACGGTGCCGGATGGATGCGAAGGATAAGGTGACCTCTCTCTTGGCACGGGTGATAGCCACATAAAAGAGCCGGCGCTCCTCCTCTATGTCGGTAGGGGTGATGTCGCTGCCGGATGGGAACAGGTTCTCTTCCAGCCCCGCTACATATACATAAGGGTACTCAAGGCCCTTGGAGGAGTGAACCGTCATCAGGCTTATCTTGTTGTCGTCGTCACCTTCGTCTTCGCTTTTCTCCGATGCCGAGAGGAGGGTGAAGTTCTCTATATAATCTGAGAGGGTTATGATATCGTCCGCGGAGGCCATATCCTCACCAGTATCGGTATCGTAATACTTCCGCATCTGAGCCTCATCTTCGCAGAACTGCTTGATGCCGTTGAACAACTCCTGTACGTTCTCTATCCGGTCCTTCTCCTCCTTGCCCTGCTGCATTTGCAGATAGGCCATCATTCCGCTCCTCTGGCTTATCTCTGCCGCCAGCGTGTAGGCCTCGGTTGTGGAGGCCTTACCTGCCAAGGGCATTATCAGGTTGTTGAATTCCCTGAAGCGGGCTATCGCGCCGGCTTTGAGTCCTGCGGTGAGCAGGTCGGCATCAGGAAGGGAGCAGGCGGCCATCAGCGATACTCCGGCGGCCTCTGCGGCAATATCCAGCGCAGAGAGCGATGTGGCCCCGATGCCGCGTGCGGGGAGGTTGATGACCCGGCGGAAGGCCTCGTTGTCTTTGGGGTTAATCACCAGCCGGAAGTATGCCACCATATCCTTGACCTCGGCCCGGTCGAAGAACGACATTCCTGAGATGACGCGGCAGGGGAGGTTCTGCTTGCGCAGGGCCTCTTCAAGCACACGCGACTGGGCGTTGGTACGGTAGAGGATTGCAAAGTCGCTGTACTGCGCCTTGTCGCGCCAGATGATGCGCTTGATGGAGGAGGCTATCGCGTGCCCCTCCTCAAAGTCGCTGGAGGCGTTGATGATGTGTATCTTGCTGCCCTGGTCGCCGCTGGAATAGCAGACCTTGCGGATGCGGTTTTTGTTGCTTTCTATCAGGCTGTTGGCGGCATTTACGATGGTCTGCGTGGAGCGGTAGTTCTGCTCCAGGCGGATTATGCGCGATTCCGGATAATCCTTCTGGAAGTTGAGGATATTCTCAATCCTGGCGCCGCGGAAACTGTAGATGCTCTGGCTGTCGTCACCCACCACACAGATATTGTGGTGGACGGAGGCGAGCTTCTTGAGGATGAGGTACTGGGCATAGTTGGTGTCCTGATACTCATCCACAAGGATATACTTGAAGCGGTCGCGGATTGCCTCCAGTGCAACCTTGTGGTCGCGAAACAGTATGTTTGTGTTCAGCAGTATGTCGTCGAAATCCATCGCCCCGGAGGCCTTGCATTTGGCTGCGTAAAGGGTGAATATCTCGTGCAGGCGGGGGCGCTTGCAGGAGGTGTCCTCGCCGGTATAGATGGCGTTCTTGGCGTACGATGCGGCGGTGAGCAGGTCGTTCTTGGCGTTGGAGATGCGGGCTGCCACGCTGGAAGGCTTGTAAGTCTTGTCGTCCAGGTTCAGTTCCTTGATGCATTTGGTTATGGCCGATTTGGTGTCGGCGGCATCGTATATTGTAAACTGTTTGGGGTAGCCGAGCAACTCAGCGTACTCCCTGAGGAATCTCACAAAGATGGAGTGGAAGGTCCCCATCCAGATGCGCTGCGCATTGCGCTCTCCCACCAGGGCGGATATCCTCTCTTTCATCTCTCCCGCAGCCTTCTTGGTGAAGGTCAGCGCAAGTATCCGGTACGGCTCGACGCCGTTGTTTATTATGTTTGCCAGCCGGCAGGTGAGCACGCGCGTCTTGCCGCTGCCCGCTCCGGCTACTATCAAAAGCGGGCCCTCAGTGCTCTCTACGGCCACTCGCTGCGCTTCGTTCAGCCCTCGTAAAATCTCTTCGTTGCCACTTGGGTTCATACCACAAAAATAATTGAAAAACCTAAAGAAATTAGTAAATTTGCGCGCGATTTTGAAGGAAATATTTCTTATCAATTAATAATTCTAATAATGTCAGAACACATCAGATTGAAAAAGGGGTTGGATATTCCTCTCGCAGGTGCCGCCCCCGCAAAAATCGCAGAAACTGTTGCTCCTGACCTTGTTGCCTTAAAACCCACCGATTTCAAAGCCTTGGTGCCCAAGCTCGCCGTAAAGGAGGGCGACAGCGTCCAGGCAGGTGACGTTTTGTTTGTGGACAAGATGAATCAGCAAGTACGTTTCTGTTCTCCCTGCAGCGGTGTGGTTCAGCAGATTGTCCGCGGCGACAAGCGCAAGCTTCTGGCCGTGGTGGTCAAGGTTGAAGGTCAGCAGAGCGTCAAATTTGACACTGTGGACTGTTCCAAGCTTGACAAGCAGGCTGTGACTGCAATCCTTCAGGAGAGAGGCCTCTGGCCGATGATTAAACAACGCCCTTACGGCATCATAGCAAATGGCGATGATACTCCCAAAAGTATCTTTGTATCTGCAATGAATACCGCTCCGCTCGCTCCCGATGCCGATTTTATCATGGACGGGCAGATGGAGAACCTGCAGGCCGGTATCGACGCACTTGGCCGTCTCACCAAGGGTGGCGTGCATTTCAGCCTGGCTGCAGCAAAAGAGGCCGGCAGCGCAATGCACGACCTCAAGGGGGTAATCTTCCACACCTTTGACGGCCCGCACCCTGCAGGCAACGTAGGTGTCCAGATCAACCATATCTCTCCCATCAACAAAGGTGAGATTGTCTGGACGGTGGATCTCGTTTCACTGGCTGCGATTGGCCGCTGCCTGCGCACAGGCGTCTATGACATGACCCGCATGGTGGCAATCACCGGTCCTGCTGCAAAGGAGCCCTGCTACGTTAAGGGAGTACAGGGTATGAGCCTCAAATCGATTGCCAAATATACCGCAGAGGGTAATGTCCGCTATGTGAGCGGTGATGCCCTGACCGGAGAGAGTGTCGGTGCGGATGGCTTCCTCGGCTATTTTGACAATCAGGTCACCATCCTTGAAGAGGGCGACTATTACGAGCTGCTGGGCTGGATCAAGCCTTTCCGCCTCAAGAAGTTCAGCTTCTCTCATCTCTACTGGTCCTGGCTGGCAGGTAAGAAAAAGACTTACAACCTGGATACCAACACCAACGGCGGCGCCCGCGCATTCGTAGTTTCTGACGTGTACGGCAAGGTGCTCCCGATGGATATCTATCCTGTATATCTGCTCAAGGCCTGCCTTGCAAAAGATATTGAAAAAATGGAAAACCTCGGTATATACGAAGTCATTCCGGAGGACCTCGCTCTCTGCGAGTTTGTATGTCCCTCCAAGATTGAGATCCAGAAGATTCTCAGTGACGGTATAGACCTTATGTTAAAGGAGATGGCATAATATGAGCGCACTGAGAAATACTTTGGACAAAATGAAGCCGACCTTCAGCAAGGGCGGCAAGCTGAGCGCCCTGGGTTCTTTCTTCGATGCGATGGAGACCTTCTTCTTCGTGCCCAAGACCGTGAATCGCAGCGGTGCCCACATCAAGGACAGCATCGACCTCAAGCGTACGATGATTACCGTGATAATTGCCTTGATGCCTGTTTTCCTTTTCAGTATCTACAACATCGGTTACCAGATGAACCTCGCCTACGGTTACGGCTGGGGCTTCTGGATGATTGTCTGGAAAGGTTTCCTCAAGATACTCCCCCTGTACTTGGTATCCTACATCGTAGGTCTCTTCTTCGAGTGTATGTTTGCCCAGATCAAGGGCGAGGAGGTCAATGAAGGTTATTTTGTTACAGGTTTCCTGATTCCCCTCATCATGCCGGTAAACATCCCCCTTTGGATGCTTGCAATAGCCGTTGCTTTTGCTGTGGTTATCGGCAAGGAGGTGTTTGGCGGAACCGGTATGAATATCTGGAACCCCGCGCTCCTGGCGCGTGCATTCCTGTTCTTCGCTTACCCTAAGATGATGAGCGGCGACTCTGTATGGATTGCCCACAAGTGTGGCGTAGATGCTGTATCCTGCGCAACCCCTCTCTCCGAGATGGCCAGCGGCAACCTGCACTATTCCGCCCTCGACATGTTTGTCGGCCTGATTCCCGGTTCGATTGGTGAGACCTCCACACTCTGCATACTGCTGGGTGCATGTGTCCTCATTTTCACCGGAGTGGGCAGCTGGAAGATCATGCTCAGCTGCGTGGCAGGTGCCCTGCTCATGGGTCTTCTGGGCGACGTTCCCGCATACTACCAGCTCGTTATGGGCGGCTTTGCATTCGGCTGCGTATTTATGGCGACCGACCCTGTTACCAGCGCCCAGACCGAGACCGGCAAGTGGATCTACGGCTTCCTGGTTGGAGCCTTCGCAGTGTTGCTGCGCCTGTTCAACCCGGGTTATCCCGAGGGTATGATGCTTTCTATCCTGCTGATGAATACGTTTGCTCCGCTGATTGACCATCTGGTTGTAGGCGCGAACATCCGTCGTCGTCTGCGCAGAGCTAAAACCGTTTAAACGCATCGATGCCATGAATACAAACAGCAATACTTATACAGTAATCTACACGACCATCCTGGTTGTGATTGTTGCGGCCATCCTGGCGTTTGCTGCCTCTGCACTGAAAGACAAGCAGCAGGCTAACATGGACCTGGCCAAGATGAAGACCATCATGCTCGCTGCCAACATGGGCCAGACTCCCGACGGCAATGTGGACAAGGGCGCCGATTTTATGAAACTCTACAACGACCATATCACCAACGCCTTTGCAATCGACGCTGAAGGCAATGTGCTGGAAGGTGTGGACGCTTTC
>JAGABI010000049.1 GCA_017614715.1 Bacteroidales bacterium
GGATCTGCCTGGTGATGTACAAGTCGCTTCTTTCCGCCGGAGTATAGTATTTACTGATATTTTATTAAATTTGTCTTACAACACGAAATAAAACAACTGATAAAACTTAAGACTATGGGAAAACTTCTCAATGAATTCAAGGAATTCGCTCTCAAGGGCAATGTGATGGATATGGCCATCGGCGTTGTTATCGGCGCAGCCTTCGGCAAGATTGTAAGCTCACTGGTAGCTGATATAATTATGCCTCTCATCGGATTATTGGTGGGCGGTTTAGATTTCACCCAGTGGAAGTGGGTCCTCTCTCCCGCAAACGAGGCTCTTGGCAAGGCAGAGGTTGCCATCACATACGGCAACTTTATCCAGGTAATATTTGACTTCCTCATCGTAGCTTGGTGCATCTTCATGGTAGTGAAGGGGCTCAACAAGATGAAAGAACTTAAGAAAGAAGAGGAAGCACCCGCAGCTCCCGAGGAGCCCGTTATACCCGAAGATATCCAGCTTCTTCGCGAAATCCGCGACAGCCTCAAGAAATAACAGCAGAATTGATGAAGAAACTTTTTCTAGTACTGGCTTGTATCGCTTGCTTCTCCCTGGGAACACACGCCCAGGGATATGAGCTTGCGATTGAGGGGATGGGGTCAGTAGGGCCAATCCGCTGCAGCAACAATTACGTCGGCATCAACATCCTCAACGGTTACCGCTTCAACTGGGGTAACGGCTTTTATGCAGGTGTCGGCAGCGGGATGGTAGCAACTGACTACCTCACCGGTTTCAAACGGGTCAACAATCTCGACAGCCCCAACGATTACAGGTGGTCTCGCGAACGCACCAACTTTTTTGTTCCGGTGTACGGCTCGCTGCAGTACTACCTCACACCGGGAAAGAAGTGGCAGCCTTTCGTCCGGGTCGATGTTGGCTACGAGTTTGCCGTTTTCCGCTTTGACTGGGATATGTTTCTTTTTGACAAGACCAACTGTAAGCACGGAATGTACGTGGAGCCCTCTTTTGGTTACACTATCCGCTTGAAAGGGGTGGAAAAGAGTCGCTCTTTGTATTTTGCGGTAGGCCCCACCTTCCAGCGTGACATTTTCAAACGCACCGACGTCACCCTCCTTGAAGAGGCCGACAGCGAGGGCTATAACGCCACCGCCACCACAAAAACTTACGACTTGCTGCTGCCTTCCATCGCATTCCGCTTCGGCTGGAGGTTATAATACTGAGGCGCTGCGCTATCGCCTGATGGCGATTATTAACTGGGGCGCTGCCCCGCCAATAAAAAAGGTGTCCCGCGGGACACCTTTTTTATTGCTCGTCCAGGACCAAATCCACACAGCGGTTCAGCAGTTCGCAAAACGGCGCGGTTGGTTTAAGGTCCCGGGCCACGCGGCTTGCAAGATTGCCGGCCGTGATGTATTTCTTATCGACGTATTTGATGATGATGTACGATTTGAGGCGGTAATAGTCACTGTATTGCGACGGCTGCCATCCAAGCGGGAGGCGGGTCAGCGCCCCTTCCCAGTCAATCTCAAAGCCCTTGGCTGCCTTGATTGCACCATCGAACTTATCCCCGGAGAGCATTATCTCTTCGCGGACGCTCTTAATCATCTCCTTGGTGGGATTGTAGAGCCCCGAGCAAAGGAAATATGTGTTGGTTGCTGGTTCTATATGGAGATAGTAACCGGCACGGCCGCTCTTTTTGCCACCGGCACACACATATATGCCCATGTGCGTCTTGTAAGGGGTCTTGTCGGCAGAAAAGCGGATGTCGCGGTAGATGCGGTAGGTGCAATCCTCCACCCTGAGCCCCTTCATGCGGGGGTCAAACGCCGCAATGCGGGAAATAAGATCTACCGCAACCTCTGCGATTGTGTTCTTGGCCTGCAGATACTCGCCTTTGTGCACATCAAACCACTCTTTGTAGTTGTGCTGCGCAAGATCTTCCAAAAAGGAGATAACCTGCTCCATAGTTATCTGTTTGCGAGCCAATTATATGCGTTTACAAACATGTCCAACCAAGGGGTATCGGCATCGTGACGCTTCTCGCGCGGGTACCACGGCCAGTTCCATGGACGCAGGCAGCGCTCCGGGTGAGGCATCATTGCCAGATGGCGGCCATCTGGACTGCAGACACCGGCCACGCCCTCCGGCGAGCCGTTGGGGTTTCCAGGGTAGTCTTTGTAGTTGTAGCGGACTGCCACCTTCTGCTGACCTGCAGCATTGAAGGAGAACTTGCCCTCGCCGTGAGCCACCCAGATGCCCAGTTTGCACCCCTTCAGGGATTTAAGCATGATTGCGGGTGAGTCCTCTATGGTTACTCCCACAAAGCAGCTTTCAAACTTGTGGCTGTCGTTATGAACCATCTTGGGAGCATGTTCGCGGTCGTTGGGGGTGACTACGCCAAGTTCTGCCATCAACTGGCAGCCGTTGCAGATACCAAGGCTCAGCGTATCCTCGCGGGCGTAGAAAGCGTCGATTGCGGCGCGCGCCTTGTCGTTATACAGCAGCGCTCCCGCCCAGCCCTTGGCGCTGCCCAGGGTATCGGCATTGGAGAAGCCGCCCACAAACACTATCATCTGCACGCCGGAGAGGTCCTCGCGTCCGCTGGTAAGGTCGGTGGTGTGCACGTCGCGCACCTCGAACCCGGCCATATAGAGCGCCCAGGCCATTTCGCGGTCGCCGTTGGAGCCTTTCTCGCGGATGATGGCAGCTACAGGCTTGCGCCCCTTTTCGCTGCGGACAACGCGTTTTTCGGGGAATATGTAGCGCAGCGGCTGGTTTGCGAAATTGTCGCGGCGTTTCTCTGCGCAACCGCCAGAAGTCTGACGTTTGTCAAGCAGATATGATGTACTGAACCAGCGCTCGCGCATCGCATCAATGTCAAGATGCAGCTCGCCGCCAGCATATTTGATATCCAGCTTGCGCTCTGCCTGCCAGCGGCCGATGTTGTAGAAAGCAACGCCATTCATGCTCAGGTAATCCTCCACAAACGGAGTCACAGCCTGCACAATCACGCCAGGCATCTCGCTGAACAGGACATTTGCATCCAGCGCGCCCAGATTGATATCGAGGCCACCCTTCTGGTTGGCAAACATGCTCTCCAGCAATGCGGTCACAAGGCCGCCGGCGCTGACGTCGTGGCCGGCAAATATCAGTTCCTGCGATACCAAGGTCTGCACAGCCTCAAAACATTTTGCAAAGTATGTCGGATCGGCAATATCGGGGCACTCGCGTCCAACTGCAGAGCAAACCTGTGCATAGGCACTGCCTCCCAATGTAAAGCGAGGCTTGCGGTCGAACGGGATATAAATAATCTTGGAATTGACACTCTCGAATGATGCATGAACCGTCTTGGTGATGTCGCTCACCTGGCCCACGGTAGATACTATCAGCGTACCGGGAGAGATAACCTTCTCGCCAGAAGGATATTTCTGCGTCATAGACATCGAATCTTTGCCGGTAGGGATATTGATACCCAGGGCGATGGCAAAGTCAGACGCACCTTTCACCGCCTTGTAAAGACGGGCATCCTCACCCTCGTTACGGGTCGGCCACATCCAGTTGGCGGAGAGAGACACTCCGCGCAGGCCACCCTCTATCGGTGCCCAAACCATGTTGGTGAGAGCCTCTGCGATGGTCAGGCGCGACCCTGCGGCGGGATCTATAAGGCCGACTGCGGGAGCATGGCCAATTGATGTTGCAATACCGCGGTTGTCATCATAACCGATGGCTGTCACGGCCACATCGTTGAGCGGGAGCTGTATCTCACCGGCGGTCTGCTGGCAGGCGATAAGGCCTGTGACGGAACGGTCCACCTTATTGGTAAGCCAGTCCTTGCAAGCAACCGACTCCAGCGAAAGGATATCCCCGATAACCTTTTCCAGTTCGGCAGGGGTATAACTGCCAACGGCGGGAACATCGGGGTAGCTCTTTTCTACCGTCGCCCCGGTCATCACCGTCTTGGGGGTGCTGCCCATCATGTCACCGATGGCCAGGTCTATAGGGGCAACGCCTGTGGCGCTGTCTTTCAGTGTGAAGTTATGCTCACCGGTGGTCGATCCAATCTTGTAGAACGGGGCGCGCTCGCGCTCTGCAATCTTCTGCAGATGGTCAGCGTCATGCTCCTTCATCACCAAGCCCATACGCTCCTGGCTCTCGTTGCCGATAATCTCCTTGTAAGAGAGGGTCGGGTCGCCGATTGGCAGTTTGCTGATATCGATGGTGCCGCCCACCTCCTCCACAAGTTCAGAGAGGCAGTTGAGGTGGCCACCTGCGCCGTGGTCGTGAACAGAAATGATGGTGTTGTTCTTCTCCTCTGCAATTGCGCGTATTGCATTGTATGCGCGCTTCTGCATCTCTGGGTTTGAACGCTGAACCGCGTTGAGTTCTATGGCATTGGCATATTCTCCGGTAGCCACTGAGCTCACCGCGCCTCCGCCCATGCCGATGCGGTAGTTGTCGCCGCCCAGCAGTACCACAGCATCGCCGGTGCCCGGAGTCTCCTTGATGGAATCGCGCTTGCGGGCATATCCCACACCGCCGGCCTGCATGATGACCTTGTCGTAGCCATACATGCCGCGCTCATCGCCATATTCAAAAGTGAGCAGCGAGCCGCAGATGATGGGCTGTCCAAACTTGTTTCCAAAGTCGCTGGCGCCGTTGGAGGCCTTGATAAGTATCTCCTGGGGGGTCTGGTAGAGCCATTTGCGCTCATGGAAAGCTTCCCATGCACGCCGTCCCTCTTCAAAACGGGGGTAGCTGGTCATATATACGGCGGTGCCGGCAATCGGGAACGAACCCTTGCCGCCAGCCATACGGTCGCGGATTTCGCCGCCGGTACCGGTTGCAGCGCCGTTGAAAGGCTCTACAGTTGTGGGGAAGTTGTGCGTCTCGGCCTTGAGAGAGATAACCGTTTCCGCCTCATCCATAATGAATTGAGAGGGGCGGGAACCATCCTTGGGATGGAACATCTCCAGAGTCGGCCCCTCGATAAAGGCGCAATTGTCTTTATATGCCGATACCACCCGGTTCGGGTTGGTCTGCGTTGTCTTCTTTATCAGTTTGAACAGGCTTGAGGGCTGTTCTTCGCCGTCTATGATAAACGTGCCGTTGAAAATCTTGTGGCGGCAGTGCTCGCTGTTAACCTGACTGAAACCGAATACTTCGCTGTCGGTGAGGCTGCGGCCCAGTTTTGCAGAAAGGTCTTGCAGATACTTGATCTCTTCCGGCGAGAGTGCCAGCCCCTCGCGACGGTTATACTCCTCAAAATCGGTGATGTACTCGATAGGGTCCGGGGTATGGTCTACCTTGAAGATGTCCTGGTCCAGGCCGCTATAGAGCCGCTGCAGCATCTTGTCATAGGTGGCATCGTCGCCCTTCACGGGGAAATACTCCTCTATGCGCTTCACGCCGTTGATATTCATATTCTGGGTTATCTCCACCGCGGTAGTGCTCCAGGGAGTAATCATTTCGCGGCGCGGCCCTACGAACCATCCGGCAATCTTTTCCTCGTCGGTCTTCTTGGCACAAGAAAAAAGCCACTCAAGGGCATCTATAGCCTCTTGTGGCTGGTTATCAACTGTTTGAACTGCAATGACGCTACCTGCGTCGCTTCGGAAGAACAATACTTTCATTTGAGATATTTTGTAACTGCAAATTTAGCAAAATACGTAATTTTGCGGTGTGACTTACGAAGAAAAAATAGAGAAACTTTTCTTGCGGACACCGTCGTTCCAGAACGTCGGTGCGGCGGCCTACAAACCGGGACTGGATACCATGCGCGAGTTCGATGCATTGCTGGGGCATCCTTCCCGCCACCTGCGGTGCATACATGTTGCCGGCACCAACGGCAAGGGTAGCGTAAGTTCGTTCATGGCTGCGGCGCTGAGCGGGAACGGCAGGCACGTGGGGCTTTATACTTCGCCTCACTTGACAGATTTCCGCGAACGGATAAAGATTGTTGGAGATGATGGCCTTGAATTGATTACCCGCGAGGCAGTAGAGGAGTTTCTTGACAGGTACGACGGCTTTATAGAGACGCACCGGCCCTCTTTTTTCGAAATCACCACCGCGATGGCGTTCTGGTATTTTGCTGCAGCCGGTGTGGATATGGCCGTGATAGAGTGCGGCCTTGGCGGACGGCTCGATTCCACCAACATCATAACCCCGCTGGTGAGTGTGATTACCAATATCGGCCTCGAACACTGCGCCTATCTGGGAGATACATTGGATAAGATTGCCTTTGAAAAGGCGGGCATCATCAAACAAGACGTACCGGCGGTGGTTGGCGAAACAGTTTCCGAGACACGGCCGGTGTTTGAACGCATCGCGGCAGAGCGCGGCAGCGAGATAGTCTTTGCGGCAGAGCGCGATTTCTCCCTCAACCGTGAAGGGATGGACCTGACCGGCAGCTACCAGCGGCAGAATCTGGCAACAGTTGACGCGGTTCTGAATATCCTGCAATCGGAATACGGCATTACTGCCGATACCTCACGTATCTCTCATGCTGCCACCCTGACCGGACTTCGCGGCCGCTGGGAAAAGATCGGAACCTCCCCAGATATCATCTGCGACATCGGCCACAACGCCCACGGCCTGCGCCGGGTTTTTGAACAGCTACGCGCAGTCGCACCGCAATATCACCATATTTATATAGTCTTCGGTGTGGTCAGCGACAAAGACGTGGATGCCATTGCGCCGCTGATGTTAAAGCCCGGCGACAGGGTATCATACATCTTTACCCAACCCTCCACGCAGAGGGCAATGCCGGTAGCCGAACTTGCGGCACGCCTGGCATCCTACGGCATCTCCGGAATCCAGGTCCCGACAGTTGCCGAAGCACTCGCCCTCGCCAAAAAAGAAGCCGCCGCCGAAGACTTGATCTTCATCGGCGGCAGCAACTTCACCGTAAGTGACGCGGTAGCGGACCTTAACGGTGAGTAGTTACCTGACCTCGGCTAGTTTTTTCTCAAAATCTTTGGAAGAAATACCGATAGATCTATTGTTATTCCGAATAATGGCCTCTGGGACAGGGTCAATATGTGTTTGAAACACGACATTACGGAGCATACCCTCTTTATACCACATTTCATGACCTGAAGTAGTACGCACATACTCCAGCCCAAGCGCAACTAGAATCTTTCTGTATCTGGTAATAGAAATGTTACTAAATCTCCCCATCAGCACGCAGCATAAGACACAGGTATATTATCCTTTATGAATTTTCCGGAATAAATACTCTGCATCTGCTTGCTGGTGTTGAACAGCATCCATGCCTTTGGAAGGGAGAACTCGGCACGCGTCTGCTTCTTGACCCAATTGTGACGTTTAAGGTCTTCTTCAAGAGTGCCGCGTTTTAACCCGAACTCAAAATAAGACCCAATCACAACAGAGAAAGATTGCTTTGCCTGCTCTGTGTTCTCTCCATAACCCACAAGGTCCAGAGCTGGCGCATACGCGTATGTAACGCCATCCGCCTCATAGATGAGAACATCCAACTTGGCGTCAACTGATCCGTTGTGAATCTTAATGTAATTGGTTTGGGCCATTAGTTCCATGATTCGAACGCAAATGTAAGAGTTAGTATCCGAAAAACAAACTACCGGCCGCAAAGTTAGAACCCTAATCCACACATAATGAATCGTTTTGGACTTTCTGGCGATAAAAATCCATTTTTAAAATCAGGCAGACAGGAAGATTGCTCAAGGTGCTGAGATACAACAAAATACAAGGCTATCCGAAAAACAGATAGCCTTGTACTAAATATGCCGGATGTGCGATTCTGTAATCCTAATCCGGATTAGTCTCTTTCTACATGGAATTTCAGGCTGAGGGATTTTGAGCCGCTCTTGAGATAAATCCACTCTATATCCTTGTCATTCTCTTTCTTGATCTCTTTGGTGAATGTCCAATCCCCGTTCAGGTAAGTATAGTTGTCAACCTTGATGGTACACTCGCTGGAGCTCTTTATGGACATCTTACCGGTTATGTAATAGTTGATTGCCAATTTATCCGGCTTACCGCCCCATTTGTCGCCCTTGAGTACAACCTGGAATTTCAGGTTATCACCTTTTTTACCTGCAAAGGCCGGTTTCTCGGCTAGAACGGCCACGAGGGCTTTCGCCTCTTCGGAACTCTGGTCTGCGTCACGGACCCAATAATCGATACTATTCTTAATGGTGGGTTCCAGACTCATCATGTCGTCAATCATCCCGTCTATGTCACAGGAAAAAAGCAGTGGCAGCATTGCCAAGAATACGAAAAACTTCCTCATTATTGTGTAATTAACGTTTAGTCTTCAAATGTATGGAAAGAATTATGATTATCCAAATCACCCCTTATTCAAACTCAATCTCGCCGAAATATTCCGGTCGGTGGAAGTCGGGATTGGGGCAGCCGATGGGGTTCCAGCTGACAAAGTGCGGAACGGGCATATTGTCGCCGCACTTGTAGAAGTTGGCGCGCACCTTCCGGCCGGATATGGCACTGCCGTCCAGACCGTAAATATCAAACGGAATGGCCAGCGTCAGGCTCCAGCACCGCCGGCCACCCTCTTCCACCACTCGGGAAGAGCCCAGCGAAGCATGGCGGCGTATGCGGCTGATTACAGAATCGTCAAAATTATGGCGATGCTCGCGGTCGGGACCGCAGGCAAAGGTGCCGTGGCCGATGCAGGTCATTTCAACATTGAAATAGTCGGGCTTGGAGAGGTCCGGGGTCATGAAGAACTCCACGCACGAATCGGTCCAGGGTTCCGACCCGAAGTCGTATTCAAAGGTGCCGCGCACTCCCCGCTCAACCACGCGGAACTGCAGGAAGATTTCATCTCCATTGTGGGCAATTTTGAAACTTGCCCTGGGCTTGTATGAATACTCCGGCCAGTTGATGCAATCGATAGCATTGGAAGCCACGCTGCGACGTTCAAAAAATTTGATGATTTTTTCCATTTCAACCCCCTTGGGGAGAGAATTTTTAACGACTTTGATAGACTTTGTCATAACTATTAATCAATTTTATTATTTTTGTCGGTTGATTTAAAGACGAAAGATACAACAAACAATAATTAAACAAGAATTTATGGTAAAAAGAGTTTATCGTTTTGGCGGCAAGAGCGCAGAAGGCAACGGCAAGATGCGTGAATTGCTGGGCGGCAAAGGTGCCAACCTTGCCGAGATGTGTCTGTTGGGCATGCCCGTTCCCGCAGGTTTTACAATCACCACTGAGTGCTGCACCGAGTATTTTAACCTCGGCGGCCAGTTCCCTGCAGAACTCGAGAGCGAAGTAAATGCAGCTTTGGAAGCTACCGAGGCTGTGATGGGTCGCAAATTTGGAGACGCAAAGGATCCCCTCCTGGTATCCTGCCGTTCCGGTGCCCGCAGCTCCATGCCCGGCATGATGGAGACCGTGCTCAACATCGGTCTTTGCAGCGCTACTATCCCCGGCCTCATCGCCAAGACCAAGAACCCCCGTTTCGTATATGACGCATACCGTCGCCTCATCATGATGTACTCTGACGTCGTTATGGAGAAGGCAGAGGGCATCGAGCCTGAAGACGGCAAGGGCATCCGCGTCCAGCTGGACAACATGATGGCCGAAGTTAAGGAGAAGAAGGGTTACAAGCTTGACACCGAGCTCACAGAAGAGGACCTCATCGCCCTCTGCGACGCTTTCAAGAAGAGAGTTAAAGACGTTCTGGGTAAAGAGTTCCCCGACGATGCACGCGCTCAGCTCTGGGGCGGTATCGGTGCAGTGTTCAAATCATGGAACGGCAAGCGCGCTATCGCTTACCGCCGCATCGAGGGTATCCCCGATGATTGGGGCACAGCTGTTACCGTAATGTCAATGGTATTCGGCAACATGGGTGACACCTCCGCTACAGGCGTTGCATTCAGCCGTAACCCCGCTACAGGTGACAACAAGTTCTACGGCGAGTGGCTCATCAACGCACAGGGCGAGGACGTGGTTGCAGGTATTCGCACCCCCAACCCCCTGAACGAGGCCACCAAGACCGAGCACAACAAGGCTCTCCCTTCATTGGAGAAGGCAATGCCCGAGGTTTACAAAGAGCTTGACACCATCCGCCAGAACCTCGAGAAGCACTATAACGATATGCAGGACATCGAGTTCACCATTCAGGAGGGCAAACTCTGGATGCTCCAGTGCCGCGTGGGCAAACGTACCGGTATCGCAGCCCTCAACATGGCTATGGATATGCTGGACGAAGGCCTCATCGACGAGAAGACCGCTGTTATGCGCGTGAGCCCCACTCAGCTTGACGAACTCCTGCACCCCGTACTTGACCCCGCTTCTGAGAAGAAGGCTACCGTTATCGCCAAAGGTCTGCCCGCAGGCCCCGGCGGTGCCGTAGGTAAGATTGTCTTCACCAGCGCCAAGGCTGTTGAAGCAGCTGCAAAGAAAGAGAAAGCCATCCTCGTTCGCGACGAGACCAACCCTGAAGATGTTGAAGGTATGCGCGCTGCAGACGGTCTGCTCACCGCCCGTGGTGGTATGACAAGCCACGCTGCCCTGGTGGCACGCGGCTGGGGCAAGTGCTGCATCGTAGGTTGCGACGCAGTTAAGTTTGAAGATCAGGCAGACGGCTCCCGCAAGCTCTTCATCGAAGGCAAGGAGTATAAAGAGGGCGACATCTTCTCCCTGAACGGCAGCAAGGGCTACGTTTATGCAGAGAAGGTCGGCACCATGGACGCAAGCGAGAACCCCCGCTTCGTGAAGTTCATGAGCCTGGTAGATAAATATCGCAAGCTTGGTGTACGCACCAATGCAGATAACCCCGACGATGCAGCCAAGGCTATCGAATTCGGTGCCGAAGGTATCGGTCTGTTCCGTATCGAGCACATGTTCTACGGCAAGAACAGTGAAGCTCCCCTCGCAAAACTGCGCAAGGTGATCCACACTGCTACCGCAGAGGAGCGCCTGCAGGCAATCAAGGAGCTTGAGCCTTTCGTTAAGGAGGCTACCAAAGCTACCATGAAGGTTATGAACGGCAAGCCCGTCACCTTCCGTCTGCTTGACCCGCCTTTGCATGAGTTCGTTCCCCAGACTCTCGACAAGCAGGAAGAGCTTGCAAAAGAACTCCACATCACTGTAGAAGAGATCCGCAAGCGTGGTGAGGCTCTGCACGAGGTTAACCCTATGATGGGTCACCGCGGCGTTCGTCTGGGTATCAGCTACCCCAGCCTTAGCGAGATGCAGTTCCGCGCTATCTTCGAGGCAGCCGGCGAACTCTACGCAGAAGGCTTCCAGCCCCGTCCGGAGATCATGATTCCTGTTACCGTTTCTGTTAACGAGCTTAACTTCCAGAAACGTATCTGCGACCGCGTACACAAAGAGGTTGAGGAGAAGTTCGATATGGACATCCCGTTCCTGTTCGGTACAATGATCGAGATTCCTCGCGCAGCAATCCTTGCAGACCGCATGGCACGCACCACACAGTTCTTCAGCTTTGGTACCAACGACCTTACCCAGATGACCTACGGCTTCAGCCGCGACGACATCGGCAGCTTCATGAAGGACTATCTGGACAACAAGATCCTCCCGTTTGACCCGTTCCAGAGCATCGATACCGAGTCTGTCGGCAAGCTCATCGAGGTTGGCGTCAAGGGTGGACGCAGCACTCGCGAGAACCTCAAGGTGGGTATCTGCGGCGAGCATGGCGGTGACCCCGCATCGGTAGAGTTCTGCCACAAGATTGGCCTGAACTATGTATCCTGCTCACCGTTCCGCGTTCCTATCGCACGCCTTGCAGCAGCCCAGGCAGCAA
>JAGABI010000050.1 GCA_017614715.1 Bacteroidales bacterium
GCAATAATTGCAAGTGTTCTCTTCATGATATTATAGTTTTTGTACATTTTTCTTTAATACGCAAATATACACTTTTTTCAAAAGTATACCACAAATATTATTACATTTGCGATATGGAAAGCGATATCAGGACATATCGGGTGGCCGATTTTTACTTTACGGCAAAGAATCTGCCCTTTGAGCCGGAGAATATGAAGCCGTTCTTTGTACAGGAGTCCGGCGGGGAGCCGGTATTTACGCTGGAGGTGGTGCCTCAACTGCCGGTTTCAGCGGGCAGTATGCTATACAGGACTCCAGGAACGCCCGGGTTCCCCATCTTCGCCATATTCTCTTTGGAGTCGGGATATCTGTTTGAGTATCAACCGCTTCCGGAGCGGCCGGTGGCCGGAAGGATGGTGGTAGACGCCAGCTTTAAAAAGGCTTTGCTGATGCTCACCGGCACATCGGACCTCTACGCCGTCAACTCTTCCCTGATGCTGCTTTTCAGCTTCAGCACTGCCCGGCTGGGAGCGCTGGAGATGCACGCGTCGGTGGTGACCAACGGCGGCCGCGGCTACCTGTTCCTGGGCAAGAGCGGCACCGGCAAGAGCACCCACAGCCAGTTGTGGATCAAGAACATAGCCGGTACCGATCTGCTCAACGACGACAACCCGACCATCCGGCTTATGGCCGACGGTACGGTGAGGGTCTACGGCACTCCCTGGAGCGGCAAGACACCCTGTTACAAGCAGCAGAATGCGCCTGTGGGCGCCATCGTCCATCTGAGCCAGGCTCCCCACAACAAAATGTTCCGGCAGTCGCCGGTCCAGGCTTATGTCTCCCTTTTAGAGTCGTCGTCGTCTTTCAGGCCGTTCAAAGACCTGGCCGACGGGTGGCACGCCACTATGGAGGGCATCATATCCGCAATTCCTTTCTACCGGCTGGAATGCCTCCCCGACAGGGATGCCGCCCTGCTTTGTTATAACACGGTAAATGGAAAACAGGATCCTGCCTAACGATGTTCTCCTGGAGGAGGTCGGGGCGCTGCTCACCGAGGGGCGCGAAGTTGCCTTTACCCCCAAGGGGACCAGTATGCTCCCGTTTATCCGCGGCGGCAGGGACAGCGTGACGCTCAAGAAGCTGGGCAAGGTGGAGGTGGGCGATATAGTGCTGGCGCGGCTTCCGGATGCGCGTTACGTGCTGCACCGCGTTATAGGTGTAAACGGCGATGACCTGGAGATTATGGGCGACGGCAATCTGGTCGGCACGGAGAAGTGCAAGGTTGCAGACGTGATGGGCACCGCCGTACTCATCAACAAACACAGGCCTGCCAGAGGCTGGTTATGGCGCAGGCTTAAACCGATAAGACGTTATTTATTAGGAATATACAGACGTTTGATATGAAATTGAAAGAAGGTTTTACTATCCGCCCGCTCTGCGGAGAACACATCGTGGTTGGCGAGGGCCTCTCCCAGGTCAACTTCAACAAGATGCTCTCTATGAACGATTCCGCAGCATATCTGTGGGAGCAGGTATATGGGAAGGAATTCTCCCTTGAAGATCTGGTGACACTGCTCACGGATAAATACGAGGTATCCGACGAACAGGCTCTGGAAGATGTAAAGAAGATGGTAGCCGTATGGCAGGAACACGGGGTTCTGGAATAAGCCCTGTTCAGAAAGAATATCTGGACGTTCTCCGCTCTGCAATATGGGGGGAGACGCCCTCCCGTATACCCTCTGATGTCAAGGGGGTGCTGGACATTGCAAACCTGCACAAGACCCGTCCCCTGATTCTGGATGCCCTGCAGAAGGCGGGCCTGGAGGTCACCGACCCGCACGACTGGGAGATTATATACCGCACCACGTCGTCGCACGTGACGCTGAACCGCTATCTGGCAAAGCTGATCACCTATTTTGACGAGAATGGGGTGAGAACCGTCCTGCTCAAGGGCCAGGGCGTGGCCCGCAACTATCCGCAGCCGATGCTGCGCGAGTGCGGCGACATTGACCTGTACGTGGGTCCGGAGCAGTACGAGCGCGCTTGCGACCTTATGAAGAAGTTCGTGGCCGGCACCAACATCACGGCCGACGAGCTTACTGCAAAGCACTATTTTGTATGCTCCAACGGAGTGTACATAGAGCTGCATCAGTATTGCGACATCCTCAAAAACCAACGGGAGAATCGCTTTTTCCAGGGCATTGCCGCCAAGGGCCTCAGCGAGAATCTGGTCCCGATAACCATAAATGACGTCACTGTAAACACTCCGGCCGACAGTTTCAACGCCTTCTTCATCTTCCAGCATATCTGGTACCACCTGATAAACGGCGGTATCGGTTTCAGGCAGATCTGCGACTGGATTCTGTTCCTGCACAGCCGTGCCGGAAGGCTCGACACTTCTGTGTTGGACGAGGCGCTGGACTATCTTAAACTGCGCAGCCCCTGGCAGGTATTCGGCTCCATAGCAGTCGATTATCTGGGGCTTCCGGCAGACGAGATGCCCTTCTACGTTCCCGGCCGGCAGGAAGAGGTGGCCGCCTTGCTCTCGCTTATTTTAAAGGAGGGGAACTTTGGCTACGCTCTCTACGGCCTGGACAAGCGCCCCACCAACTTTGCTGAGGGCAAGTGGTTCTCTATGAAGGTCTATCTCA
Organism: Bacteroidales bacterium; assembly: GCA_017614715.1. Lineage (GTDB taxonomy): Bacteria > Bacteroidota > Bacteroidia > Bacteroidales > UBA932 > Equibacterium. The sequence goes on from JAGABI010000050.1 coordinate 2,631, forward strand.
AGCGCAACCGCATCTTTTACCGCCTGTTCCCGGAGCGGCGCCACCTGATTTTCCGCGACGCCCTGTATTATTTGTTTGACGGTACCCGCCGCGCCATAAAACACATTTTAAAAGGTGAGAAAACTGACTGATTGCATAAAGGCCCTGTGGAAGATGTCCAAGACCATCCGGTGGCGGCTGGTGATAACCGTGCTGCTGGGTCTGGTGCGCATTGCAGCATCGCTGGCATTCGTTTGGGCCAGC
>JAGABI010000051.1 GCA_017614715.1 Bacteroidales bacterium
AGCGAGTTCGCTGCTCTTTTTGTGCCTTGAGGCCCTATATCCTACCCCTTCCCAACCCTTCCCCAGGGAAGGGCTTGTTCTCCACCAAATTTGGTCACCTTTTGGTCACCAGTTGGAACCGAGTGGCAGATAAATTGGAATTTAGCGGAGGAGATAGTATCCAGCCGCAACCAAGGCAACACCGGCAATGACACTCAAAGCAATGTATCCTGCAAAACCCCAGACATTTCCGGATTGCAGCATGATCAGTGCTTCTTTTGAGAAAGTGGAGAAGGTGGTAAATCCTCCGCAGAGTCCCACTGTCAGGAACAAGGCCCAATTGCTGCCCTCGCTGGCTGTGCGGCTGAACAGGCCCCACAATAGCCCAATCAAGAAGCAACCGACCAGGTTTACGGCCAGAGTCGCCCAGGGAAATCCCTTACCAATGCCTTTCATCAGCAGCGAAACAAGATACCTGGCAGCGCCACCAATGAAACTGCCTGCGCCAACGACCGCTATATTCTTGATGATGTCTGATACCATTGAATTCCGGTTTATCAAACACAAACTTACAACTTTTATTATTCCCCATTAAAGATAGAAGTACCTAAAGCAATTACTCCAAGCTCCACTCATACACAGGCTGAACTGTTATTGTATGGCCATCCTGCAGGATCTGTTCACTCTCGTGATCGGTGAGAAGCAGCAGGTTCTCGCATTTAGTCTGTCTTGCAGCCAGCAGCAGGCCGTTAACTTCACGCTTTCGGGTTCTTTCGGCAGAAATGTCGTAGGAGACCTGGATGCACTGCTCCACCTTGTTGCCTTTGCAAACTACGAAATCGCACTCTCCGCTGCGGTCGTTCAGGTAATAAACGTCCCTTCCTTCCATCTTGCATTTGCGGATCAAGTGAATAGCTACGATGGTCTCCAGACGGTGTCCCAGGTTCTCGCCAGCAAAGGCATTCTCCCGCTGGTCCATCATGGCAACATCTACAGCATAGACTTTCTCCTGAACGGAGCGCTGCTTGCTCTTCTGGGAGTATTTCTGAACGCCGATGAGCATGTAGGCCTGCTTGAGATAATCAACATAGTTTTTGGCCGTATGCTCGGACTTAAAATGGAAGAGGTCGGCCAGGTCGGTTGTAACAACTATCGTAGGAGACACATTCAGCAGATGGTGAGCCATTTGCTCAAAGGCGGCTTTGTAGACTATTTTGAAGCGCTTTTCGATGTCTCGTTTCAAGATGTTCTCTACCAATGTATTGACATATCCCTTGTTTTCTTCTATTACGAGCAGTTCCGGAAAGCCGCCCTGTTTCAAGTATTCGTCGAAGGCGGCCCGGCGGAAGCCCTCGGCCTTGGTGGTACGGCGGTCGGTATCTACCTGTTTCATTACGCAATACTCTTTGAAGGAGAAGGGGTAAAGCGGAATCTCCTTGTTGCGGCCGGTCAGGAAGGTTGCCAGCTCACTGCTGAGGAGTTTGGCATTGGAGCCGGTAATGATGATGTGCATCTTCTTGCGGAGCAGGCGGTTCACGAACAGGTGCCAGCCTTCCACGTTCTGTATCTCATCGAGCAGGAGATAATTGAAATCACCGTATATCTTGTAGAGAATTTCCAGGACGTCGTTGAGTTGGTCGGCCTTGAGATTCAGCAGACGCTCATCGTCGAAATCGGCATAGGCGTATTTGACGCCCATACTTTGCAGCGCCTGATAGCAGAGGGTGGACTTGCCGCTTCGCCTGACGCCGATGACGGCTTGCGCCTGTGTGCTTCTCAAATCTATTTTTTTCTCTTCCGGCCGACGGCACAGGATTTCTTCGGTTCTGGCTTCCATTTCTTCCTGCTGGTCGGTGAGGATGAATTCCAAGGTTCTCTTGTCAATCATGGCATTGTCGTTTTTACGACATAAAGATACGACTTATTTTAGTAAAACGCGATATTTTACACAAAATCAGCTCGTCAAAATGCGTTATTTTACAGAAAACCGATTCTTTGAATACGATATTAGGAAGTAAATGACCTTGGAATTTATCTACTTTAGCCATTCATCTACAACATATAACTCCCCATTGTAAGTAAAGCAGACTTTGCTTTCCTTACCGGTAAGATAGAGGAACATCTTCTGCCCTGTTTTTGTGTTCTTGAAACGGCCATAGTTGATTTTGCCTAGGCTCATGCCGTTTGTCCTGATCAGATGACTCAACAGGCCATCTGGCATTTCGATGATAGATATTTCATCAGCAGGAATGAGTTGCGGCTTGCCTATGTATGTGCTCAACTGGATTTCGTCATTCTCGTTGACCGAGATACCCTTGGGCCAGTAGGCCAGCATTACACCCACCACGACTAGGAGAGAGACAGCAGTAAAAACGATAGTAACTATCATAGCAGTACGATGAGGTTTAAGAGCCATTGTAAAGTGTAAATTCCGGTTTATCAAATGTAAAGATACTACTTTTCTTTAGTCTTCTTTTCCAACATGTCTGCATCATTAATAGCGAGGCTCCAAAACCAACATTAATTTTGGATACCGAAACGGTATTCATTATTTTTGCAGAAAAGATATAATTATGACCGTTATTAGTATACGTGATTTCAGAGCAAATCAAAGCAAGTATCTGAGACTGGCAGCTGGCGGGGAAAGTGTGATTTTGACATCCCGCGCAGGCAGTTTCAAGATTGTTCCCATAACTGAAGATGACAGCCTCGTTAGCAAGAAAGAATTCCTTGCACGAATAGACGAAGCCCGTATGAGTATTGCCGAAGGAAAGGGCACTTCGGTTTCTGGGAGAGAAGAGTTGGATTCTTTATTGGCAAGTCTTTAAATGTATACGCTCGTATTTGCACCTCAGGCATTAGAGGATTTGTCAAAACTAAAAAAAGCAGAACCTGCTGCATTTAAGAAAGCAGGTAAGTTGTTGGTGGAATTACAGGAGCATCCCAAAACAGGAACCGGGAAGCCGGAGCCACTCTCTGGCGACAGAACCGGGCAATGGTCCAGGCGCATCTCACAAAAGCATCGACTGATCTATGAGATAGAGGAGACTGTTGTAAAGGAGGATGTTCTGTCGGCATACGGGCACTATGAAGACAAATAACGCATTAGAAAGACACTAATTGACAGAATTGTTTCACTAATGTTTCACTAAAGTTATTTCAAGTGGTCATAATCGGTTAGAAGTCAACTATTTATATTCAATAGTTAGTATTCCCGCCCGAGGCCGGAGTGTCCGTACTGTGACGCGGCAAAGGCGTGAAAACTCCCCGATTTTTAATCTGTTTGTCTTCATAACAACTGTGCACTTTTGTTACTTGCCACAAACATAATACGTGACGCAGGGTACGAGTCAAGAGAAAAATGAAAATAAATAACTCCTTATTCGTGATAATCACTGCTCTTCCACTCGTATTTCACGGTTTCTGGGACAAGGTACCTGCCTATCTTGTAGTCGATGTTTGCCTTGTGGGCCTGGCTGAGCTGGTAGCATCTTTTCACATAGAACATCTTGCCGTCTTTGATGAAACGGGCGCCCGTCTGGTGGAAGCGGAAAGGGATATCCTTCACGACACATTGCTCTCGGAGGGACAGGACCCAGTCGTAGTCACAAGGGCGGGCATCGACTCCTGACTCACCGCCCACCGAGACTTCCTCTATTGTTTCATCCAGATAGGGGGTCAGGTTCATAGCCGTAATCAGAGGCGAGGCGATGATGCTTTTGTGTTTGATGGGGAGGGATTGGAATATGGGCAGACGGTAATCCGCCATCGCCTGGTTTTCCACCGTGCAGCCCACTATGACATTGTCGTAGCCATCGTCCCAGTCTTCCGGCACGCACTCCATAAAACGATCTATACGCTTGGTGAAAAAGTAGAACCATAGATCGCTCCGCTGCTTCATCATCTCCCAGCATTCAGGCCGCCATTGGTCGGCATCCTTCAACAAGAAATCGGATGTAAAACAGGTAAAGACGACCTTGCCGCTCTCAATCTTCCACGACCGGTCCCGCTTCCGCTTTATCGGGAGATAGAAGTTTCCGGTCTTCCGGCACTCACTGCTCGAAATCTCGCTGCCGTACATTTCATCCTGGCGATACACATAGCAGTACTTGCACCCGGGGCTTATTTTGGTGCAACCATGCCACGGGTTCCAGTCAGCATATATTTCCCAGTGCTCAGACAACGCAAATGAAATAAACGATGGCGAAGCCTTTACAACTTTAAACGAAGCACTCTTATGGGCCGATTGGCACCTTGATACATCGTTTCATCTATTACGGTTTCTCCGGTGGGGATAAAACCGCATTTTTCCATTACGCGCCCGCTTGCCGGGTTGTCTATGAAGTGTCCGGATATAAGGGATTTGATATCAGTCATGCACCGGATGTGCATTATCATCAGCTCCAGTGCTTCCGTGCAAATACCTCTGTTCCAGTAGGGTTTAGCAATCCAATAACCGATAAGCGGCTCGCCATCCTGTGCCGGCAGATTGCAATTGCACGATGGGCCATAACCCATTGCACCTATAACCTCCCCGGCTTCTTTAAGCTCGATGGCCCAGGTATTGGTGGCATCGCAAAAGACTGTACGGATCACCTCCCGACTCTCCTCTACTGACTGGTGAGGAGGCCAACCGGCACGCGGCCCCACATCGGGGTCCGATGCCCATTTATACAACGATGGAGCGTCGCTGTCCCGCCAGGGGCGGAGTATAATTCGGTCCGTTTCCATCACTCCATCGTAAAACAGCTGCCCCGGAAGGCGCATCTTTTCCTTTGCCGGGAAGGTGGCCTCATACTGCTCAAAAGCCTCCGGGTTTTCATCGGCAACGAAATACCCCTTGGGAGGACAATATGTCGCCTCTTCTATTCTGTTACCCTTGAGCCAACCGGGAATCAGTTCCTGGGCCAGAAAGAAGGGAACCGGATCATCCGTGGGGAAGTCGTGATAATGGATGCCAAGTTTGCTGGCAAGATCGAATCCCGCGTGCTTGTAAAAGTCGATATTCCCTTCCATACAAAGAAAACCGATTCCCATTTTGCGTGCCATATCCAACGCAAAACTCAAAAGTTTGAGACCATATCCTTGGCGTTTAAAGTCAGGATGGATGCAGATTGGGCCAAAGGTCCAGGAGGGCACCGATGAGCCATCCGGCAACTCCAATTCGGCTTTGGAGAACATTACGTGGCCTATCAACCGGCCATTCTCTTCCATCACAAAGTCAAGTTCCGGAATGAAATCCGGACTGTTCCTATAGCAATGCAGCACAAAGTGCTCTGTGCATCCGGGACGATATACATTCCAAAAAGCATCACGGGTGAGGCTCTCAACCGCACGGTACTCTTCCGGTCTTTCAAGTCTGATCTTCATAAAAATACCGTTATATCGGTGTGAATTTAATCATTTTCAGCGGCATGCCGCAGCTCTGACAAAATTTCATTTCCATATCTCCATTAATTATCGGGGGTTCCTTATTGCTCCGGAGTCCACATTTAACCTTTGGGCACGAACATTCCAAATAACTCAACTCATACTCCTTCCCTGACTCAATAACCCTACCCTGATACGACTTGCTATTGTACCCTTCCGAGTAGATCCTGTCTAAATCCCCATCATACTTGGCATAGATTTGCTTGTGTAACGGGAGGACATAATCCCTAACGCATTCTATAGCCTCTTCTCTATAACCCATATCATTAGAATGATGCTGAATTCATCAATTCCGATTTATCAAAAACAAAGATACTACTATTGTCTTTGGTCGCCTTCCCGATACTTCGGACAACGAAATCACTTCGTCACCAACGTCACTGCTCCAGGTCCACCCCGGGCGTGGGCGTATAGGTTACCTCTACCCCCTTCTCCCCCACTCGCACCACATTGTATCCGGGCGTCCCGTGTCCGAGGGCGTTGCCAACCGGGCCTGCCGCAACAAAGCGGATTCCTTCAAATGTGCAATCGTAATCTTGATGGGTATGCCCGGCAAAAACAATATTCACTCCGTAAGTCTTGAAAAGGTCGATGTACTCCCGGCGTTTTTCTTTTGAGAAATTGAAGTAGTCTTCTGGCTCGTCGATACTCTCTCTGATAACAGGGCAATGCAGGAACACAAAGATATACCGGCAGGCTTTCGCCGCCGACAGTTCTTTTACCAGCCACTCCTTCTGTTCGGCCTCGACGTCTGCCATACAATCCTTGATACAGTTGGAATCAATCCCTATGAAGGCACAACCGCCTTCCTGGAAAGAGAACCGGTCATATCCCCGGAGCGCGATATAAGCCTCACGGGTTGTTCCCATGTAATCATGGTTTCCCGGAGTGGCATAGACAGGGGCATCGACTTCAGACAGACGAGACTGATACATAGCATTCTGAAGGGAATCTGTTGCGTCATTCACCAGGTCCCCCGTCACAATCACGCAGGCGGGCTTGATGGCGTTCACAGCATCAACGGCAGCCTTCATCAGTGAATCCGAGTGCACGTAGCCAGGTGAATCGTCGTTGAACCCTATCTGGGGGTCACTCATTTGAACGAACGTAAACGGCGTGAATGAATTGCATGCGGTAGCCAACAAAATGGCGATGCCAAGAAGGTATGATTTCATATTCGATGTCATTTAGTCTTATTATACCTGTTCCCCCATCTCGAATGCTTCCTGAAGTTTGACGTTTCCTTCGATCTCGCCGGGAGCATTTACGCCGCCGCAGAAGAGCGTGCCTGCCAGGCGGCTCTCGGGGAAACATTCTATCCATCCGCCCAATCCCATCTCGGCACGCTTGGGTGATTGTTCCTCATCATCAGCTGCCGTAGTGAGCAGATAGACATCGCGGAATTTGTAATCCAGCGGATACATTGCGTTCATCCGGTCGATGAGCGTCTTCATCTGCCCGCTCATTTCGTAGTAGTAGATGGGTGTTGCCCAGCAAACCACATCGGCTTCCAGCACTTTGGCCATAATGTCGTTCACATCGTCCTTGATGATGCATCGGCCCAGTTTCTGACAGCCGAAACATCCTTTGCAGAACTGAATCTCCTTACCGACGAGAGATATCTTTTCAACGTCATTCCCGGCAGCTTTGGCCCCTTCTGCGAACTTGTCAGCGAGCCTGTCGCTATTGGAGCCACGACGAAGGCTCGTCGAAATAACTATTACTTTTTTCATATTCTCCGTTTTATGGAATCAAATTTAAGTATTATTGCGTACGTGGCCAACCCTTCCGGCCCTGATAAAATGTCCTTCTTGGATGGCGACTATTACCCCTGCCCAGATCCACAACCAAGCAGGAATCCGGATAACTGGCATTAACCGTATCGCGCAGCAAACGACGAAGCAGATATCTGCCACACTGTCCAGAACAGCGCCAATCTTGCTCTCTGCGTGCAACTTACGCGCAAGATACCCATCTAGCATATCACTTATGCCGCATAGGCCATAGATTGCCCAGAAAACCGCCCCTGCCGGATTACTCAAAAGCAGGCAGGCGGCACCGACAATTCTGAGAACTGATATACTGTTGGGGATGTGTTTCAACCTTAAAGATTATTCTTTGCCTGCGGATTGTGCTGCCAAATTGAACCAACCTTAGAACAAGTATCTTTCTCCATCTGCAATAGCCAGACTTTCTTTTCGATGCCTCCGGCATAGCCGGTAAGACTTCCGCCGGCCCCTACCACCCGGTGGCAAGGAATGATGAGCGAAATGGAGTTATGGCTCACGGCTCCCCCCACCGCCTGGGCAGACATCTGCTTCAATCCCATATCTTTGGCAATCCGCGCAGCGATTTCGCCATAGGACATTGTCTTACCAAACGGGATGGTAAGCAAGATTTGCCATACCCTTTTGCGATATTCGGTCGTACGCATACTCAGTTTGGGCGTAAAACCTGGTTCCTTGCCGCTGAAATAGTTGTCCAGCCAACGGCAGGTATCCTTAAAGACCGGAAGCATCTTCTCCTGATGCTCTATGTCCAATGTATCTGCGAAGTATTTCTGCCCATCGAACCACAGGCCGACCAGTGCCTCGCCATCACTCGCAAGCGTAATTCCGCCCAAGGGTGAATCGTAGTGCCAGATGTAGTTCATTCAGATTCCGATTTATCTGATAAAATGCATCGGTGCCCAGGGTTCATCGCCACGGCCGGGAGCAGGCTTGCCGCCCGTAGATTTTAGTAGCCAAACCATATTATTTGCCAGTGTCCGCATGGTTTGCAAACCTTCTGCGTCCAAAGCAGCCTGACCAGGTTCGCGGCCATAGACAATATTCCAGTACTGCGAAGTAACCACCGGCATATTCATCATCTGGAAAGGCATATTCAGCGCTTCGAACACGGCCGTGGCTCCACCTCTCCGGCAGACGGCAACAGCCGCCGCTGGCTTCCCTGCAATGTTGGCCCCATTGGAATAAAAGGCACGCTGAATAATTGAGAGCACCGCGCCGTTAGGCTGTCCCCAGTAAACGGGAGAGCCTACAATCAGCGCATCGCACTCGGCGAATTTGGCGCTTATAGTGTTGCAGATGTCATCGTTGAACACGCAGGCTCCTGGATTCTCCTTGCACTTGTTGCAGGCGATGCAGCCGCGGATCGGTTTGTTACCTATCCATACAACCTCGCTGTCGATGCCGTTCTTTTCCAGCTGCTTGGCTACCTCTGCCAGCGCAACTGAAGTATTGCCCTTTTGACGGGGGCTACCGTTTATTAGCAGTACTTTCATAAGAGATCACGTTTTCTTGATAATTTGGCCGCAGGCAGTAAATATCATTCTGCTATATTCCAATCTATCAAAAACAAATATACTACTTTTTCCCGGTCACTTCCGGTCACCTTGCGCACTCATTGTATTTTATCGTACCTTTACATCCAATGAAACAACATCCCATCAGCGAAGGTTATATGCCCTATCTGGGCTATCAGACCTACTACCGAATTGTCGGTGAACCTTCAAGCAAACCCGCGCTGCTGCTGTTGCACGGCGGGCCGGGCAGTACGCATAACTATTTCGAGGTGCTGGACCGCTTGGCTGATACTGGCCGACAGGTGATTTCATACGACCAGATCGGTTGCGGCAACTCTTATCTTGACGGCCACCCCGAGCTCTGGACACAGGAAACCTGGATAAACGAGCTCATTGCCCTGCGCGAACATCTGCATCTGGAACAAGTCCACCTCCTGGGCCAGTCGTGGGGCGCAATGCAGGCCATCGCCTATATAATCGACTGTCAGCCAAAAGGTGTCAAGTCGGTTATTCTTTCGTCCGGTCATGCCTCCAGTTCGCTCTGGGCCAGCGAACAGCATCGCCTTATCAAGTATATGTCTGCGGAAGACCAGGATGCCATCCGCCGCGCCGAAGCCACTGGCAATTGGGATGATCCCGATTATCTGCGCGCTAACGAGCATTATTACGAGCGGTATGTCATCAGTGTCGACGATAATTCGCCTGAATGCCTCCGCCGCCCCAAACGCGCCGGAGGCGAAGCCTATCTCTACGGATGGGGGCCCAACGAATATCAGCCTCTAGGCAATCTCGCAGATTTTGAATACACCGACCGCCTGAACGAAATCAAACAACCCTGCCTGATTTGCAGCGGCACCCGCGACATCTGCACCCCTGTCGTAGCGGCATCTCTCTACGAAAACATTCCAGACAGCCGCTGGGAGGTCTTCAAAGGAGCCCGTCACACCTGTTTCGTAGAACAGACCGACAAGTATTGTGAAATTTTGGAGCAGTGGCTGTCGGACAACGATTGATACACTTTAGCGGTTTCGTTGACGCCCTAGTGATCGAAGAAAAAGAAGAAATAGGCAGCCGCCCACTCGCGTGGGATTCCTGAGGCCTTTCCGATGCTGGAGCCCCGGTTATTGCGTACGGTACCGTCGCTATCGATTTTGCCGATGCTGGAACCACGATCATTGCGCACAGTGCCGTCGCTATCGATTCTGCCAATGCTGGAACCGCGATCATTGCGCACGGTGCCATTCTTGTCAATTTTGCCGATGCTGGAACCACGATCATTGCGCACGATACCATCCTTGTCGATTTTGCCGATGCTGGAGCCGCGGTCGTTGCGCACGGTGCCGTCGCTATCTATTTTACCGATGCTGGAACCTCTTTCATTATAGATGGTTTGAGCCATCGCTCCGGAAGCCATCGTGACGGCCAGTATTACTATCAAAACGCGTAATGCCTTCATTATTCGCTATTAAAGTGTCTCTTTCAAAAAGTCTAAATATACAAGATTCGCGCCTTAAAGGTTTCGCTTGCCTGAAGCAATGTGTATTTAACCAGTGACAACGCGCCGGAGCGGCCAGCGTTACGGTATCCTTATTTATTCCTATGGATATACGATGTCGGAAACGGCCTATCAGAAGGAGCGTTTAGAAAAGGCTGCCAGCAAGGTGATTGATACAGCCGCCGAAAAACTCACGGGTATCAGCGGACTCACCAACCCCAGCCGTTCTTACACCCCCAGCGACCCTTACGGGAACGAGATGGCCTGCGTAGTTATCGATGCCCAGGAGCAGCGCGTCGTCTATTATAGTAAGCAGACTCCCACTTTCGCCTCTCATCCCAGAGACAACGCTGATGTGAGCACACTCTTACATAAACTGTTAAAAGACTTTATCCGTTAAACAATTAATATTTTAAATCATGAAAACAATCAAAACCATCCTCGTGGCAGTTGCGGCTTGCGTGGCCCTCTGCTTCACTTCCTGCACCAAGACTACCGACACCGGTGAAAACTTTGGCTCTTATTCCGCCATCGCTGATGTGGATTTGTCCTCTAAAGAGGGTTCCGGTATCATTTACTACCAAATAAGGGATGCCGTAATCAACGCCTCCAAGGGCCTCAACTACCGCACCGCTGCCAATGACCAGACCGTCATCGCTGCTGCTGATCCTGTTGCAGAGACATACAAAAACTACGCTAACAAGCCCGTTGTCGTATCAGTCGTATTCCAGCCGGCCAATGCTATGGGTGAGGCTGAGAAGAAGCCCATTGTCATCAAGAGCTACTCCTTCAAGCCTGTAGAGTAGAGTTATTCTATCTTCTATGAAAAGCCCCGCAGGAAAAACCTGTGGGGCTTTTTGTTATTAACATTTTGTATTTTTGCAATAATTGAATTTCTGATGAAAACACGAATCGTACTTCTTGTATTACTCCTGATAACGGCGTCCAATCTCCGGCTTAATGCCTTTGAAATTGAATGGAAGTCCGTTGTCGGGGAAGTCGAAATCAAAGCTGAAAACGGCTCGGTGTCATCTGTCATGCTCCTCAAGGGTAAGGGCCGCATTAGGGGGTGCACCATAAAGGTGGGGAAGCCTTCCTGCGTAAGGCTTCGCTGCGGGATTCAGGATCCTTCCACTTCCCTGGGGCCGAATTCTACCATTATCTCAATCGGGAACGGTGATGATTCCTTCTCTTTCTTCCTGCGAGACGTCAATGCGACTTCCCCAATCTGGATCCCCGAGTATCAGGTAGTAGTGCTGCCGGACGGCGTTTCCATGTCTTATGACGAGGTGGTGGCGAGCATCGCATCCCGCCATCTTGTCTCCAAGATAGACCGGATTGCGCAGGCGGAGGAGGCATCCTTCGAGGCGGCGGAGAAGGTCACCCGCAATATGAGCGTCCCTATTTGGCTGGGCATCAGCAGGGACATTCGTATGTTTGAAATAACTGAAGAACTTCCGGACGCGCTCTCCACCTACCAGGCCGACAAGACAATCGCCCCGAAACTGGCCAGCACTGAACTTATAGACGAAAGCGTCTCTGAGTATCCGCTCAGCTACAATTACAGTTTCAGCCGGGGGATAGGAGCATACGACAACATCACCAGAAGCCTTGAAGACGGCGTTCTCCCCATCTACATCTCGGTTACGGAAGATGACGAAGTAGTATATCAGTCCAAAAGTTTTGTTACGCTGGAGAAGTCCATCCTCATAGAAGAGAATGTCAAGGGGACGCACTTTATGATCTCTGACAAATATTCCCAGGGCCGGGCGTGGACTGACTCACAGCAAAAGCAGTTGGACAAAATCCTTGCAAATACACCTCCTGCCGGGGAAGAGACCGTCCTGGTCATTCACACTGTTATAACCAACAGGGGCGATGTTCCGCGATATGCATGGATGAAGACACCTTTCCCTTCCCATCGCCGCATAGAATACACATATGACCCTGCCACGGGCTTCTCTTCTTTCAAGGACGGCCGCGTATTCTGTGCCAGCCGCATCAAAGGGCGTCCGGTACCCAACGAGGAGACTGCCGTGCTCCTCCAGCCGGGTGAATCGCTTGAAGTTGATTACCTCCTCCCCCACAGCCCTGTCACCTCATCTCGCGCCCAGGCACTGGCGCAAAGGCCGTATGAAGAGCTTTACGCGCAGTGCAAAGTTTTCTGGCAGAACAAACTTGATGCAGCTGCGAAGATACACATCCCTGAAGAGAGAATTGACAATATGCTCCGGGCCGGAGTGCTGCATCTGGACCTGATTACCTTCGGCGACCGCGACCAGGGGACGCTGGCCCCCAATGTGGGCGTCTATTCCCCTATCGGAACGGAGAGCGCACCCATCATCCAGTATTATGAATCCATGGGCTTGACCGACCAGGCCCGCCGCTGCCTTCAGTATTTCCTCGACACCCAGCAGGAGGACGGCAGCATCGTCAACTTTGCGGGATACACAATAGAGACTGGCGCCATTCTCTGGTCCATCGGCGAGTATTACCGCTATACTAGAGACCGGCAGTGGATCGGGCAGAATAAAGACCAGATCCTTAAGGCCTGCGACTATCTGCTTGAATGGAGGAGACGGAACCTCCGTGAAGAACTAAAGGGGCGAGGCTATGGAATGATTGACGGCAAAGTCGCCGACCCTGTGGACCCGTACCACCAGTTTATGCTGAACGGATATTCCTACCTTGGCCTGAAGAGAATCAGCGAAGTGATGTCAGAGTTAGGTTATGCGGAGGCGCAACCCCTTACTGCAGAGGCAACAGCCTGGAGACATGACATCCTGGATTCTTTCCACGCTTGTCTGGCATCGTCGCCCGTCGTCCCGGTATCGGACGGTTCCTGGTGTCCGACCTGTTCTCCCTGGGCAGAATCCCGGACAGCCCGCTTCCTTCTCCACAAGGCAGAGAACTATCGCTCCCACGGGACCGTTATGGTGCCGGACGGGCTGCTTGGCCCGCTGCACCTTATCTTTACAGAGGTAATCGATCCGGAAAGCAGGGATGCCTCCCTGCTCCTCAAGTACTACCGTGATGTCATCTGTCAGGGTAATTCGCTCTTCAGCCAGCCATACTACGGCAAGCACAACCTGATTCAGGCGCGCCTTGGCCAGGTTAAACCCTTCCTGAATACATACTACTATACGGTAGCTCCCCACTTTGACCATGCAACAGGCACCTTCTGGGAGCATCTGTTCAAGGTCAGCGTCCATAAGACACACGAGGAGGCCAACTTCCTTATGGAGACGCGCAATATGCTCTATCTGGAGGACGGCGATACCCTCAGATTGCTCAACGTAATTCCTCGAAGATGGCTCGGGAACGGCAAGAAAATAGTCCTGGACTCAGTGCTCAGTTATTTCGGCCGGATCGATCTGGATGTAACCTCCAATGTATCTGAAGGAGAAATCCGTGCCCACGTATCCTGCCCCGGACCCAGAAGACCTTCTACCGTAACTGCCCGGCTGCCTCATCCGGACGGCAGGAAGGCCGATAAGGCCAGCGGAGGCACGTATGACCCTGTCACGGAAACGGTGACCGTCACCGATTTCCCCGGCGAGGCAGACATAGTACTTAAGTTCTGAGCAATATCGGCCTATTTACCGTCACTCCATATAAAAGACCTCGGAAAGAGGGATAGAGACTGGTGAGTTGTCGGGATTGACATCCATGATGTCGGCCATATAGTCCCACCATTTCTTAACAATCTCTGTATTGCCAAGGTCCTGGGAACCTGAATCGCCCTCGACCTCTTGATATGCGAACAGGATATTGGTTTCTTTGTCCCAGAATATGGAGTAGTTACTGACCCCCGAATCTGACAGGAGCTTTTTCAGTTCTGGCCAGATGGCGGCGTGACGCCTCTGGTACTCCTTTTCCATTCCCGGCTTGAGGAACATCTTGAAAGCTTCTCTGCGTTTCATATCTTATTGTTTCTAAATGTTATACTCTTACAAATATACTACTTTTCTGAGTCCTGCCCGATTGAGTCAGTTTAGGACTCTTTATCAAAAAATACGTATCTTTATCGTCCATACCTGGGAATTATGAAAAAGATTATGTACAGGTTGATGGCCGCCATCCTAGTAATCGGCGGCGCAATGGCTGTAATGACAGCTTGCAAACGGTCTAATGTTGAGGAAAACACTGCTGCCCAATCGGTGCAAAGCACAGAACTGATTCGCACCAGCCAGAGCTGGGACGGAGAGGAGTTGCCCGACTATCTGCAGGGCAAACCGGAAGTGGTGGCCGTGAAATATGAGATACCGGCAGGGCAGAAACTGGGTTGGCACTACCACCCTGTGATGAACCACGGCATATTGGTGCAGGGCGAACTGACCATTGTCGGCCAGGATGGCAAGGAAAAGGTGGTTCACGAGGGTGAAGCCATCGTGGAGATGGTCAACACCGTACATCACGGCGAAAACCGCGGCACCAAGCCCGTGGTACTATATATGTTCTACCTCACTCAGAAAGACATCCCCCTGTCCGTGCAGCAACCGGATATCCCGCTGGACTAATCATAACTGATACAAAACCGTCACTTCCCCTCTATCGCAGTGGCAACCACATCGGAAGCCGCATCGGCCGGAACAAAGTCCTGTACAGACAGGCACGCGAGGTAACAGTAAGCAGCAAAGACCTCATTGACATCTATATCGACGGCGAGCAACTCCCCGGCTCCCGGTTCCACCTCAAGATGTTACCAGGAGCACTCCCTCTCCGCCTGCCAAAACAGGAATAGCGTTATCGCTTGACTATTTCGATGTCGGTTACGCCGCTGCGGTTTATCGTAAGGATATTGTCGCAACCTCTCCAGGAGCCGAACTTCCAGCACGATTTGGGAAGAGGCTTGCCACCGGAAAGGACTTCAGGCTTGAATGAGAGTTTTATCATCTCGGTGCCGTCTGCATCAAGGGCGGTGTATTTTACGCTGCCGGGGCCGTATTCCACATCCTTGAGCATACTTGTGGCGCTGAATATGTGATCTGTTCCCTCCGGGATGATTTCCGGCCAGGCTGCCATACCTTCCAGGAAATGAGGCAGATAGTCAAAATAGCTGTCGGAATTCCAGATGCCGGCCCAGTTGAGGCCGACTGAGTTGACGGATATATTGCCCTTGGATGTCTTGTTATATGCTATATACTCTGCAAGCGCCAGGGTAGCGAGGCCCTCTTTCTTAGCCTGCTCACAGCCAGTTTCACCTGCCCATCGTGCCATTACGGAGCCGTATCTGGCGGTGTGGCTTCCCATTTCATAGTAGCAGGCGTCCTGCTCGTTGACGCTGACTCCGCCGAAGCGTACAGTGCCGCCAAAGCGCCCTTTGACAAAGGCGAGCAGATCCAGGACAATCTGTTTGTAATTCTTGCAAGCATCCGGGTTGTCAAGCAGATACCTTGCGGTTTCCATAGGTGAGAACTGGTTTATATTGTCAATATTCTCGGGGACGTCCTCGAAATACCCTGACCAGAGCCCGGTCTTCAGGGGGTAGTTCATTATCCAGTTGAACACGAGGTCTCTCTTTGCCTTAAGTTCCGCCTTGTCCAGAGAGGTATCGCAGGCGAGCATCTTGTCAAAGAATTCTACAACGAATATCATATCTGCTGAATACGGATCTTCCGTCTCGCCGGTGCGCATATTCACCCTGAAGGGGAGCGGAGACTCTTTTTCTGCGCCTTCCTTGATGTGCTTCAGAAGCAGGTCGGCAATATGCTCTGCCATCGCAAAGTACTTATCATCTCCAGAATATTTTGCATAATCCATAAAGGCAATACCAGTCATACCGGCCTTGTCGGGCTCAAGCCTTTCGTCCAGCCATATTCCGTCGGGATCGTCATTATCCTGTGTGCGGACCATCCCCGGCCACGCCCAGTCATCGGGAGTGATGAACATCAGCATCCTGTCCAGGAAATTCTTCACAGGCTCCAGCGCGCGAATGTCTCCGGTATATGGATAGTAATAGCGGAAGAGCTTCATCGCAAAATAGACGTTGCTGCCCTGGTTATTGGGAATCATATTGCCCCGCCAGATATAGTTATCTTCCAGGACTTCCGGGTATAATGACAAGACTTCCGGGAACACCATACCCCACGCCTCGTAAGAAGCTGTTGCGAGGTAGCCGGGCAGTATCCCGTCCGGAGTCTCTACCTTGGGTCCGTCTATAAGAAAGTTCATGGACCACACCATGAGGGTGTCGTAGTTCATCCAGGGTTGCAGCCAGCCGTCCTTGACAACTATCGGATGGTCAAAAATCTTCCGGATTTCCCTTTCGTTTTCAGGCCCCGGCATACCCTGTGAATTGTAAACGGGAATCCTGGGGGTCATGATGTCAGTCGTTGAACTTTGTTTGCATCCTGCAAGGACAAGGATACATGCAATTGGGGTAAGTAATCTTGTTATTTTCATTTGCTTAGTATTTTAGAAATGATATCTGGAAACCTTGGAGATGATTGCCGGGTGCCCGGAAGCGCCCTTACCCGGATCCGCCGGCACTCTGCATTCTCTGCCGTACTCCCGTTTGCCAGCCTGAACTTTGTCTGTTATGTAACCGAAACTGTCGGGGTTGGTGGCATGATACACAATCTCCCAGCAGTTGTCTTCATAGAGATAAACCTCCGCCTGCGTTTTTCCGTCAGGAGAGATGAAACAATCACCTGTATTAGTGTCTCCGGGGTACAGTATCCTGCCTTTGTATACATAGCCCTGCTTTAACAACGAATTCTTTGCCACCTCAACAGGCAGTGTAGGATCCCAGGTACAAGCAAGTGAATAACGTAGGTTTTTGCCATCCTCCGTTTCAAAGAGATATTGTTCAGTGAGTTGAGGGGCTACACTGTACCACCTGTGCCAACAATTAAAATTATCTCCCCAAAACTCAAATTTGTCGTTGCCCGGTCTCCACCACTGCTTGGCTTTTATGTGCTGCTCCACTTTGTCAAAGTTGCAGCCCCAGTCAACCACAGGATTTGACACAAGTATGCCGGCATCGCGGTCGGCTTTCCATACATCAAAGGCCTCGGTCGTTCCAAAGAAGGGCGGCTGCCAGGTTATGCGGCCCAAGTCTAGATAGCAAACATAATATTCGCCGGGGCCCATCTTTGTATCTATCAAATCTCCCACACAATATTCATCTGATTCTTCCTTACCATCCCAGAACCAGAAATAGAAGGAATCACCGACATCATGAGCCAAAGTAAAATGCCTGTATTTGGGCTCGGATGTCTCTACGTATGCGATGACATAATGATCCTCTCCTGCAGGGATCAGCCGGTCATCTTCGCCAAGGGTCGGATCAAGACGCACGCCGCAAGGGACCGGTTTTTCGGCGTTCTCAAAAAAGAGATACGAGTCTTCCGACTCTGAAGGCAAGTTATCTGCCCTGAGATCCACAACGCATCCCATAGCTTTAGGAGTCATCTCCATCTCAACCCTGCCGCCACCTACCGCTGCAGTAGCCATGGCGTAGCCTAAGGCGAACTGGTAGGACATACACGGCGAATCCGCGATGATGCTGGCAGTTGCCAGTTTGTCTTCTCCGGAGCAGCACCATACTGATCCAACTTCCTCATGGCGGACAGACTGCCATGCAATAAAAGTATATGTTCCGTCGGGCAGTCCGGTGGCCTCGAATGTTACGGGGTTGATTACTTTACTCTCCGCACCCTGTTTGGATACCAATAAGCCCTGCTGGTCGTATATAAGCAACGTATCTATAATTGTGAAGCCCTGCGTGGCCAGTGCCCGCTCCTTCATTGGCTCGGTGATGCTCAGCTCATCATAAAGAGCTGCCGTGTTTACGGTAATCTTGGCCTCCCCGGTTTTTTTGTCGGGATTGCAGGCATAGTTAATAAGCATTGTGCAGGTCAGAGCAAATGCAAAAAGAATCGTTTTTGTCGTTTTCATAACGGCAAAGATAATACATTAGTATTTATCGTTTGTCTTTTCAATTTCTCCAGATGAGATCTTGTTGCGGTCCATCTGGCGCCATGCATAAGCAATATATGCCACCACGAACGGGATGAGCAGCGACACCCAGAACATTACCTGAAGTGTAAAGCGGCTGGAGGAGCTGTTTGCGATGGTGAGGGAACTCTGCAAATCTGTACAGGAAGGATAGTATGCAGTATGGTTGAAGCCGGCCAGGAAAAAGACCGCCATCACCACCAGAACGGTACCGGGGCCTGCGAACCAGATCCCCTTGCGCGACTGAGAAAAACCGCCTTTGAAGATGCCCCACAACACCAGCACTACCCCGGCCAGCAGCATTACCAGCACAACCGGCATCTGAAGCAGGTTATGGAGATACTTGAACTTCTCAAGGCTCACTTCTCCGCTGTCGGATACGGCAAAGCCACTGCGTATCAGCAGCATCGCAACCCATGCCAGCAAAAAAACGAGGAAGGGCCTCATCAGCCTTTTTATTGAGCGCCTCATCTGCGCGTGGATATTGTCGTCATCTACATTATTGATGATATAGAGATCGCCAAGGATTGCTGTGAGGAACATCAGCACGACGCCCAGCAACACAGCATGGAACTGCCCCAGCGCCTCCAGACCGTGCCAGCAGTTGCCCCAGGTGCTGATGACCGGGGAGGCGGCATTGGCGATGGCTACCTTGTTCACCGTGAAGTCCGACCCGGTGAAGAACGTTCCCACGGCGGTGCCCACCAGGAACGGCGCCAGAAAGCCATTGACCATCAATGCAATGCGGAAGCCCTTCACACCCAGCAGATTCTCCTTCTTATGGCAGAACTCATACGATACGGCCTGGAACACGAAGGTTATAAGCAGCAACACCCACACCCAGTATGCACCGCCGAAGCTGGTGCTGTAGAAAAGCGGGAACGAGGCGAAAAATGCCCCTCCGAAGGTCACAAGCGTGGTGAAAGTAAGCTCCCACTTACGGCCGGTGGAGTTGAGAATCAGACGTTTCTGTGCATCGTCCAGAGTGCGGTTCCCCAGGTGGAGGTTAGCCCCCTGCACAAACATCAAAAAGACCAGCAGGCCGCCCAGCAGGGATACCAGTACCCACCAATATGCTTGTAAAAATTCGTATGTCATGGCTTAGTCCTCCTTTATTGCTTCGGGACCCTTGCGGATTGCCCCTATCATTATTCTGATTTCAATTGCGAGGAACAGCGCGAACACCGCCAGGAACACGAAGAACGTGGTTTTGACGGCCCCAGCGCTGAGGCTGGATATAGCCACATTCACCGGCAGCAACCCCTGGATGGTCCACGGCTGGCGACCCACCTCGGCAACAATCCAACCTGCCTGGCCGCAGAT
This sequence comes from Bacteroidales bacterium, assembly GCA_017614715.1. Taxonomy (GTDB): domain Bacteria; phylum Bacteroidota; class Bacteroidia; order Bacteroidales; family UBA932; genus Equibacterium. The sequence goes on from JAGABI010000051.1 coordinate 19,494, forward strand.
ATAGACCAGCGGAATGCAGACGACTGCGACCCGGAGAAGCCATCTCATCTTGCCCAGTTTATCTTTCCAGGCACCCCAGACAGATAGCAGCAGCACCAGTGCAATCAGCATCCCGAGCCCTATCATAAGGCGGAATGCCCAGAAGACCACGCCCACCGGAGGTACCACATCTTCCGGTTTGGAGAGATGCCCGTAGCCCATGTACTGCACATTCTCCTCAAGACGCGCCTTTGCCGCAGATGCGCCCGCCGGGTCGGTGTTGCGCGCCGCACGATATTCTGCCAGCGCATCCAGCGCCGCCCGCCCGCGGGTCATCTTCTCCGCCACCGACGGAATCACATTGCCGTCGTCGTCGGTATAACCCTTGAGGATGTCATTTATGCCCGGTACATAGCCGTCTGTTTTATGTGTGGCGAGTATGGAGAGCATCTTTGGGATTTTGATGCCCGGCACTATGGTGAATGCAGCACCGCGCCCGCCATCTTCAAGTCCTTCTGCCGCCGCCAGTTTCATTGGCTGGAACTCTGCCGCATGAATGCCGGAAGAGTCGCCCGACAGCATTACGGCAGCACTGCCGACCAGGCCGACGATGCCGCCCACAAGCATACTCTTTATCGCAAACTTCTTCTCCCGGCCGCGAAGCAGGTACCATGCGCTCACCCCGACCACGAAGATGCCGCCCGTTACCCATCCGCTCGAAACGGCGTGGAAAAACTTGGATACGGCCACGGGATTGGAGATTACCTCCCAGAAAGCAGCCGCCGATGCCATCTCGCTGCGGACAGTTTCCGGATTGAAGGTGGTTCCCACCGGATTCTGCATCCAGCCGTTGGCCACCAGAATCCAGTAGGCAGAAATGGTTGCGCCAATGCCTGTAAGCCAGGTAGAGGCAAGGTGAAAACGTTTGGAAACCCTGTTCCAGCCAAAGAACATAACTGCAAAGAAGGTCGCCTCCATGAAGAAAGCAAGTATCCCTTCTATGGCGAGCGGGGCACCGAACATATCGCCCACGAACCAGGAGTAGTTGCTCCAGTTGGTGCCGAATTCAAACTCCAGAATGATGCCGGTGGCGATACCTACCGCAAAGTTGACGGCAAAGAGTTTCATCCAGAACTGCGCCGCCCACTTCCAGAATTCGTCCTTCTTGACAACATAGATTGTCTCCATAACGGCCATCACCAGCGCCAGGCCCAGCGTGAGCGGGACAAAAAGCCAGTGGTATGCAGCCGTCATTGCAAATTGCAATCGGGACCAAATTATTACATCCATAAAAATCTATTTGTTAAGTGTTTGTTTCTCGTCTGCAACATCCACAAGGCGGCCTGAAACCACCTCTATCTTTTCTTGCTCCGTCATCCCGGCCATGGCCGGCTTAAAGAAAAACACCCGCAGGATTGCAAAAAGGATAACCAGTTTGAGCACTATGAGCCATACCAGCGGCTTGCCCCACGTCATGTTGCGGAAGCCCTCCCGGTAAAGGCGGAAAAGCGAAGGGGATTTGTGCTGTGGACTATCCATATACGGATGGTTTTTCAGTAAAGGTACGTCAGTTTTTGCTCCGTTGCAACAGTAAGTTGCTCCATTATTCTTATATTTGGAATCAATTAAGCGGAATAATTCAATTATCCAGATATCATGAACAAAAAACTTCAACTGATTCCGGTGATGCTCTGCTTCTTCGCCATGGGTTTCGTGGACCTGGTGGGCATCGCTTCGAACTATGTAAAGGCCGACCTGGCCCTGAGCGACGCAAAGGCGAACATCCTCCCGTCGCTGGTATTCTTCTGGTTCCTGATTTTCTCATTGCCTTCAAGCATGCTTATGAACCGCATCGGGCGGAAGAACACCGTGCTGCTCTCGCTGGTAATCACTGTACTGTCGCTGGTGCTCCCGTTCTTTGGCAGCAGCTACGGCATAATGCTCGCGGCCTTCTCGCTGCTGGGCATAGGCAACGCAATCATGCAGACATCGCTCAATCCTCTGGTTTCCAATCTTGTAAAAGGCGACAACCTGGCCAGCACGATGACCTTCGGGCAGTTTGTGAAAGCCATAGCGTCGTTCATGGCGCCGCTGATTGCAGCGTGGGGCTTTTCTGCCGCAATCCCCTCATTCGGGCTCGGCTGGAGGATTCTGTTCCCGATATACGGCATAATCGGCATCCTGGCCACAGTGCTGCTGGCCGGCACTTCGATTGAGCGGGAGCAGGTGGCCGACAAGGCATCGGGCTTTGTGGATTGCTTCAAGCTGCTCGGCGTACCTTTTGTGCTGCTTTCGTTCATCGGTATTATCTGCCATGTGGGGATTGACGTAGGCACCAATGCAACCGCCCCCAAGCTGCTGATGGAGCGCGCCGGTATGACTCTGGACAAGGCCAGCTTTGCCACCAGCTTATATTTCATCTTCCGTACTATAGGTTGCCTCTCCGGCTCGTTTATCCTCTCCCGCTTCAGCAATCGCAAGTTCTTCTTTATCAGCGCATTGTTCCTGCTGCTCGCTATGATTGGCATGTTCTTCGGGCAGAGCAAGGAGGTTCTGTACGCAGCCATCGCCCTGGCGGGTCTGGGTAACTCCAACGTGTTCCCCATCATCTTCTCCCAGGCGCTTCTCTCTGTTCCCGAGAAGCAGAACGAGGTTTCCGGACTGATGATTATGGGTCTTTTTGGCGGCACCATCTTCCCTCTGCTGATGGGCTTCGCTTCGGACGCTGTCGGCCAGGCCGGTGCAATTGCCGTTATGACGATCGGCGTGCTGTATCTGTTGTTCTATGTCACTAAAATCCGCAAATAATCATGGGAAAGTATGTTGTAGGCCTCGGTGAGGCTTTGTTTGACAGATTCAAGAAAGAGGATGGCAGTGTAGAGGCCAAGCTTGGCGGTGCCCCCGCAAACTTTGCCTATTACGCCAGTCAGTTTGGCCAGAAAGGATTGGCTGTAAGTGCCATCGGCAAGGACGAGCTGGCTGCCCGCCTGCTTGCGGAACTCAAGGAGGCCGGACAGGCCAACCACATGGAGGTGGTGGATTACCCCACCGGCGTGGTGGATGTCACCGTCGTAAACGGCTCTCCCAACTACGAGATTGTACGGGGCGTTGCCTGGGACAACATCCCCTTCAGCGACGCTCTGGCAAAGATAGCGGCCAGCTGCCGTGCCGTATGCTTCGGTTCGCTTGCCCAACGCAGCGAGGTGAGCCGCAACACCATCCGCCGCTTCCTCGATGCTGTACCGAGGAGTTGCCTCAAGGTGTTCGACATCAACCTGCGCCAGCAGTTCTATAACAAAGAGATACTTGAAGACTCCTTCCGCCGTTGCGACATCCTCAAGATTAACGACGAGGAGATGGTGACCGTGTCGCACATGTTCTCCATCCCCGGCCTGGACAACGAGTCGCGCTGCGAATTCATGATGCGCAAGTTCCGCATGAAGATGATAATCCTCACCATGGGGGCCAACGGCAGCTACATCTACTATAAAGACGGCATCTCTTACCTGAAGGCGCCCGACGTAAAGGTTGCCGACACGGTTGGCGCCGGCGACAGCTTCACCGGAGCCTTTATCGGCTCCCTGCTTGCCGGCAAGAGCGTTGCCGCTGCCCACGAAACGGCTGTGGCGGTATCGACATTCGTATGCACCCTCCCGGGCGCCATGCATCCTGTACCTGAAAAACTCAAAAAATGAAACGTATAGTACTTTTTCTCGCGTGCTCACTCCTCTCCGCACAGCTTTTTGCCGGTAAAGTGGTTACCGACAGCATCGACAGCAAGATTCTTGGCTGTGAAGTCAAATGCAATGTTTATCTGCCCGACGGGTTTGACGACTCTGGCAAAGAGTACCCGGTGGTTTACCTTTTGCACGGCCTCTCCGACACTTACGAGGGCTGGGCGGGCCACGGCAATATGCAGACCATCGCCGACCGTCTGATAGCCTCTGGCGATGCCTCCGAGATGGTTATTATAATGCCCAATGCGGGGCACCACAATCCCCGTGAGGTGCTCAACGGCTATTTCAACACCCCCGGGCGCAATTATGAGGACTTCTTTTTCCAGGAGCTGATGCCCCAGATGGAGTCAAAATACCGCTGCATCGGCGACAAGAAGCACCGCGCAATAATGGGCCTCTCAATGGGCGGCGGCGGCAGCACTGTATATTGCCAGCACCACCCCGACATGTTCTCCAGCTGCTATGCGATGAGCCCCTGGCTGGACGAGAATGGCGAAGTCGGCGGCGAGGGTGATGGCGACCAACTGGCTGTGGTATGCCGCTCGGTGCATGAGAACTCTGCCATCGACTTTGTGGACAAGGCCGACGAGGCCACGGTTGCGGCGCTTAAGACGGTGAAATGGACCTTTGATATCGGTGACGACGACTGGCTGCTGCCGCTGTCGGTGAATATTCACTACAAGATGAACGAAAAGGGTATTCCCCACGAGTTCCGCGTCCGCGACGGAAATCACAACTGGTACTACTGGCCCATGGTGCTCCACTACGCCCTCCCCTGGGCCTCCGTAAACTTCGAGAGGTAAACTTTCTGGCTGGGCCCCCAGTCTGTCCGTGGCAGGTTCAACCCTGTCTATCAGTGTTTTACAGAAAGTCGATTGCGCACTTTTACACAAGCGACTTTGTGGATTGTGCTGATTTACAGCCATGTAGGTGCCATGCTCTCAAGGCAAAAGCCTTTCGTTAGACCTTGCCCTCAATAGCCCGGCGCTACGCTTCGGCGGCACTTGCCTCTTTGAAACTTCCGTTCGCTTTCAGCTCACTTCATCCCTCCCAACACATCCTGCGTCATCCGCTTTGCGGATAACTTGTCTGCGTCGGGCCCCTCCCGTTTTACGAGGGCACGGGCGCCCACGGTTTCTTAGAGGCAAGTGCCGACCTCCGACTAAGCACCGGGCAGAAAATGCTTACAACTTCACAGGTCGTATGGGGTAGCCGCGGAAGCGCTCGTAGAAGTAGGCGTAATAGTATTCCGGACTGAAAAAGAGGTTCATCGCACATTTGGGGTGGTAGGGATGCCGGGTGGCGGACCAATAACGGCCCGCTGTGCCGGTAAAGCATAGTTCCGAACCCTCTTTATAGCCGGTTGCCGGCAGAAAGATGCTGTTGCCGTTCGTGCGGCTGGATATCCTGTAACCGGGGACGCCATTGCACTCCGTCCATGTCCAGTCGCTCTCGTGAACCAGCTCGTTAGCCTCCACAAAAGTGGGCATCCGCCAGCCATCGCCAAGGCGTACCGCTACGGCATCATCTTCTGTCTCCGCCAGGTAGTTCAACTTAAAGCCGGCATTGTACTTGGTCATGCCGTAGGGACCTTCTCCGCAGAATGAGTAATTGTCCCAGCTATACTGCTCCTTGGTGATAGTTTCAGCCCATGCGTAGTAGTCTCCAAAGCCTTCGGGAGCCGTTGCTCCCAGATTGCAAGAGGCCCACTTCACGCTGAGGCCCAGATCCACCGCCTCGGGTTGGACATCCTGCGCAGCCGCATTCAGCATCGGCGCTGCAGCCTCGGTCTGCGCCGCGAGCAACACGGCGTGCAGCATCATAACGGCAGCAAAAAGGAATCTGAATAATCTCATCCCGGCCTATTGCTCTGAGACAGGCAGCTTGAAGCTCTCCACCTCCAGCGTGCCGAGCTCCTGTATCTGGGGCACCAGACGGGTAAAATGCTCTGCAGCGGAGTGTTTGTCCAGAGACTCCTGGTCTTTCCAGGTCTCGAAGATGAGCATCTTGCAAGGGTCGCTGCAACTTATGTAAAGGTCGTAGGCGATGTTGCCCTCATCATTGAGAGAGCTGGCCACCAGCTCTTTGCACAACTCTATCACAGCCTCGCGAGTCTCTTCTGTAACGGTAGTGGGGCAGTTTAGACGCAGCACATATTCGCCCTCGGGCTCAGCTCCCGCCTGCATCTGCTGCAGCTCAGTCTGAGCCAACTGGGAGGTTTGGGGAACTATCTGGGCAAAATGCTCGCTGGCAGCGTGTTTATCCAACGCTTCCTGGCTCTCCCAAGTCTCAAAAATGAGCAGTTTGGTGGAGTCTGTGGCGCTCTCCATCAGGTCAAAAGCGATGTTGCCTTCGTCCTGCAGCGATGCCTCAACGTGCTGCATGCACAATTCGATGTACTGGTCGCGGTTCTCGGGAGTTACAGTTACGAGGCAGTTGAGACGCAGCGGGCCTTCTGCCTTCTTGGGTGCACAGGATACCAGCGCCACAAGCGCGATGGTTGCAATAAGGATTCTTTTCATAGTTATGGTTTTTAGTTTATAAATCTGCATCAAACTGAATGGTCTGGGTCGGCAGGATGAAGTCCGACTCGATAGTCACATCGGTGCCGTCGGTGGCCTTGCCAAAAGTCATCGTCAATTCATCTCCGGGCAGCAGCCCCTTGAGCGAAACCTTGCTGCGTTCGCCACCTACGGTCAGATATGCATCCCGGTAGATGGGTGCAACACCGGTGTTGGTGATGCGGGCCACCGTCTCGTCCCCCTTGACGGCCAGATATGTAAGGGCAAAGTTGTATCCGCAGAAGATGCTGGCCTGTTTGAAGCGCTCTGCGGTGCCGTATTTGCCGCTCGGGGCGTCGTTGGCAATCATGAATGTTATGTGATACTTACCGGCAGCCTCTTCCCACGTTACGCCGTACATGCCGTCGGGATTCAGGAAATTACGCTGGTCGGCAGATGTATAGTAGCTGATCTCGCCGCCGCATGCGCCACTCTGCCAGCGTACACCCTGCCCTATTTTGTTCCAGCAATCCTCGTTGTAGCCCCCTTCGTGGCTCTGGTGCATAAAACTGTCGTCGAACAGGCCAAAACCCAGCGCCATCAACTCCGTATCGCCCACAATCGGACTGCTGCTGCGGTCGGCGGCATCTATAGAGATCAGCCAGGGAATCTGCAACACCCCGTCAACATGCTTCAGGAATTCCTTCTGATAAGCGTCGGACGGGTAGTTCACACCCCTCCTGATGGGCGTTCCGTAGATGTGATACTCGCTCCAATGGCCAAAGCCCACCTCCAGAAACGCAATTCGCGGGTCATTCTTATAAACGTCGTTGAAATCGGTATAGAACTGCTTTGTGAACCATTGCAGCTCTGTATTTGTCCAGTCGGCATACCATGTCGGGCCGTCCTCATTCTCATTGTATGTTTCGCTATAACCATCCATCGCCTTGATATAATCGGGCACGGCGGTGGTACCCGGCTTGCCATCCACATCGCGGGAGCCGGGATATTCGTAGCGGAACCGCACCACTGCCTGGTGGTTGCGCGAGGCCACGTCGTTCAGCCAGCTGTCAAACGAACTCCAGTCATACTGAATCTTGTCGCCTACCTTTCCCTTGACCACCTTGCAGGGCAGGCAGTAGGCATATTCCAGGCTGATGGACTCTCCGTATTTAGAGTTGCGGCTGCGGGCATTGTCGCTCCAGAGCACGAGGCCGGTGGAGGGCTGCACGGCATCCACGGCACTCTTGATGCTTACATTAGTGTACGTCTCGGGAACCTTACCGGTGTTGGTGGGATCGTCCGGATCCGGGTTGTTACATGCGCATGCGGCACAACCGGCCGCTATAATCAGAAAATATAGTATACTTCTCATAACGGAAGCCAAGTTAAGAATAATATGGCTAACTTTGAGGTATGAAAAGGATTATTCTCATTTTTTCCTGCCTGCTGGTAGCTTTTGCACTCCGGGCAGAAGGTTTGAAGCTGCCGCACTTCATGGGCAGCAATATGGTTTTACAGCAAAACACCGACGCCAACATCTGGGGCTGGGCCGATGCCGGGTCGCGGGTGAAGGTCTCTGTGGGCTGGAGCAAGACAAAATACACCGCCACTGCGGGCGACGACGGGTTCTGGAAGGTGGCCGTGGCCACCCCTGCGGCATCCTTCACCCCGTATACCGTGACGATCTCCAGCGGAAAGGACAAGATTTCCCTTGATAATGTGCTTATTGGAGAGGTGTGGCTCTGCAGCGGCCAGTCCAATATGGAGATGCCGATGTCGGGATGGAACTTCCAGCCCATAGAAGAGGGCGCAGAAGAGATTCGCGAGAGCAACCACTACCCTTTTGTAAGGATGATTCACCTGGAGCGCAACGAGTCCGTCGATCTGAAAGATGATTGCAACGGCACCTGGCGCTGCGCCGGAAGCGAGTTCACCCCCGGATTCAGCGCCACGGCATACTTTTTTGGCAAACACCTTGCACAGGAGCTTGACATCCCTGTCGGCCTGATTGTAACCTGCTGGGGCGGCACCATGATAGAGTGCTGGATGAGCCGCGACGCCCTTAAGAGTGTCGGCGAGACCGATGAGAGCATAGACGCCAGCATAGCTCCCCGCGAGGGTGGCTGGGCCGGTAACCGCGCCACGGTGCTCTACAACGCGATGCTTTATCCTCTGCGCCATTATACCGTAAACGGCTTCATCTGGTACCAAGGGTGCTCAAACGTGGGTAAAGTGTTCGTGCAGGATTATGGCAAATACCAGGCTGCGATGGTGACCCAATGGCGCGAGCTGTTTGGCCGCGGCGATATCCCGTTCTACTACGTGCAGATTGCACCCCACCCTTACGCCTCGAGCGGCGACTCCGGACTGGCTCCGCAGCTGCGCGAACGTCAGCGCATAGCAGCCACCCTGGTGCCGAATTCCGCAATGGCCGGCACTATGGATCTGGTTTATGAGTTTGAGAAAGGGATAATACACCCCCGTCAGAAAAAGCCTGTGGGAGAACGTCTTGCAAACCTCGCCCTGGAGAACTGGTACGGGTTCAAGGGCTACGGCAGCGCCTGCCCCGAGTTTGTCAAGGCATCCTTCGACGGCCCCAATGCCATCGTCTATCTTAAAAACTGCGGCGGAGGAATTCATTCCGACAAGGGATGGGAGTTCAAAGGGGTGACGGGATTCGAAGTCGCCGGAGAGGACAAGGTGTGGTATCCCGCTACCATCACCGGCACCGACGGGAGCAGCATCGGCTGCACTTCTGCTGAGGTTCCCGAGCCCAAATACGTCCGCTACCTCTGGCACGACTTTGCCATAGGACACATATGGAACAGCTACCGACTCCCCCTGCTGCCGTTCTCCACGGAACAGTAGCCTCCACGTCCCGTCGGTTTTCGAGTCCGGTGGATGAAGTGCCTGTAGAATAACTTGACTATCAGCTGTGCTGTCACACGCAATGCCCACGGCGGAGCACCGCTACGGCGGCAGATGCATCTGCCGACCTATGACTTTTGCTCTGCCACTATGTTCTCATATAGGGTTTCGCCCAGAGCCGAGTTTTTAAAACTGATCGCATTAGCAACCAGCTTCCCTTATTTGAGAACGTAAGTAAAATAGTCTCACCCATTTCCCAAATAATTATTACCTTTGACTTCGGTTAGTCCGAGGAGAAATACGGATGACCGCAAAGGCAATTTTGTTCTTTTATCCAGGTATCGAAATCTGGAAAATTTCAAGTGAGGATAGAAGACATAGAATTGACCTTGACTGATGTGTATTCGGTAATTCCGACCACATACGGGCAAGGCAACACACTATGTTTATATTTCACGAGGGTTTTCCAGAGCCTGATATCTGATATAAACAAAGCAGTTCCCTTGCCTTTTTTGTTGTATTCCGAATCGGGGACTGTCGGAATGTTACTTGTACCAATGAAGAGTGTTTCCCGCATTGTCTTTTTAGCTGCAACCATTTTTTCAATCCTTTCTTTTCTGTCCAGTTGCGAAAAGGTTCCTGTTGATAATACCATCTACGTTACAGGTATTACTTTGAACAAAACATCCGTTACCATATATGAGGGCGAATCTGTTTCATTGACGGCAACGGTATCTCCACATGACGCTACCAATCAAACTGTCCTGTGGAGCACTAGTAATGCTAACGTGGCCACTGTCTCCAATGGCGTTGTCTCTGCCATAGGTCTTGGTACAGCAACTATTACGGCAAAAAGCGATGACGGAGGAAAGACTGCAACTTGTACAGTGACTGTGGAGGCAAAGGTCGTTTCTGTGGCAAGCATATCCCTCGATAAAACTTCATTGGAATTAACAGAGGGGGAAACGAGCAGTCTTACCGCTACCATATCTCCTTCGGATGCCACTAATAAGAACGTGTCGTGGAGCAGTAATAATTCAGCAGTTGCTTCTGTAGATAATACCGGGAAAGTAACTGCAAAGAGCGCAGGTTCGGCAACTATCACTGTAAAAACCGAAGATGGGAACAAGACAGCCACTTGTAAAGTCACCGTATCGGCAAAAACTTATTCTGTGACAGGCGTATCCCTTGCTAAAACATCATTGACTATAACGGAAGGAGAGACTGCAATCTTATCTGCCACTATAACACCCTCCAACGCAACAAACAAAAAGATCACATGGAGCAGTAGTAACACGTCTGTCGCTACTGTTGACAGTAACGGCAAAGTTATTGCCAAGAGCAAAGGATCCGCCACTATTACAGTAAAAACTGAAGATGGCGGCTTCACGGCAAAATGCTCCGTGACAGTAAAAGCTAAGACAGTGTCTGTTACAGGAGTATCTTTGAATAAAACAAGCCTTAATCTGGTTGAAGGAGAGTCAGAGACTCTAACCGCTACTATCACTCCGTCAAATGCGACAAATAAGACCGTTATCTGGGAGAGTACTTATACCAGTGTTGCAAAAGTTAATGACAGCGGAAAGGTGACAGCTGTCAGCCCCGGATCAGCGACAATCATTGTTACCACGGCAGATGGTGAGAAGACGGCTTATTGCAGGGTTACCGTTTCAGCAAAGGTGATTAACGTAACAGGCATTTCCATAAACCCTACAAGTTTACGCCTGTTTGTCGGGCAAACCAGTGCTTTGACAGCTACCATCACGCCTTCCAACGCAACGAACAAGTCCGTTTCCTGGTCTTCTTCTAACAGCAGCATAGCTTCAGTATCTGCTGATGGTGTTGTCACGGCAGTTTCTGACGGAGTTGCCACCATAATGGCGCGGACAGAAGACGGAGGGAATACAGCGACCTGTAATGTGACGGTTGAGAGACAAATCTTCACTGTATATAAATCTTACGCCGGATGCACGCCAGACAATAAAACCTATAGAATTACTGCTGGTAGCTCTTATTCCGTTACGTTTATCCCAAATGAAGGGTTCACAATGTACTCCTTGAGATATACTATGAGCGGAAAAAGCTATATTGTCTCCGGAAACACCATCAATATCACTTCGGTGACCTCCGATATCTACATTACTGCGATAGCGACACAGAATGATCCTGAAGCATTTACTTGGTACGCTGGATTTAGTTCTGATCCGAACACTATAAATGAACATTGTATAAGCGGACAAGTTGCCGCTAATAGCCAGATTCCTGGAGAATACACATTCCTTATTGCGAGCAATTATTATTACTTCTACATTTGGATTCCTACAAATGCAACTGGTGTTACTCCTCCGACTTACTGTGAAGTAGCTGCTTGGGGAGACGGCTCTGGAGTTTTCCCTGGTGATAGGGCAGATATTAGGGAGGAGGGGATATATGGTAATTATAGAGTGTATAGAGCATATGCACATGATGAAACTAGGCCGATAAGACTTGGCAATAATAGTGTAACTTATAGATTTATAAATGATACAGCAGTACAGGATAGTTCTTCCAATGAAAAAACAGTATATATAGCTTTCTGTGAAGATGATGGAGGTGTTCCAGCAATACCAAATAATAACTATGTTGTCCCTGTTCAAACAGCAAACAATATATTATCTGGAGAGATTACTATTGTTAATCCTGTAACTGGATATTCTATGTTTATTTGGGCACCTACTGGTGTGACTGTTCCTAATAGATATCAGAATTTGGATGCACTTCCGCTCTCAGATTATACTGATATAATAGAATGTGGAAATTATAGAGATGGTAAGGTGTATGTCTGTGTAAATGGTAATGGTACAAGACAGCACTTAATAAATCGTACGTGGAATTTTAAATTTTAAATATATAAACGACAATAGAAGTAAGGTATGACACGTAATAGACCATATACTAAACAACAATTAGATAGAATAGGCCTTGCTTATATAGGATCCTTGATTAACAACGTTCGCAGATGTAGAATAGGGCAGCACGGGAATGCATGGGATTATCCTGCTGTTGCGGTAGCATGCAGTTCTAATAAGACTCCGTTTTATATGAGAAAAGGGCATAGTTGCGAATCATTAAGGAATCCTCATCCTACGTTATTCGCATCGTACCCTTCAACTAAGAAAGGCACGACACCCAAAAGGTATACTAGAGAAGGCCATTGTGCAGAACCTCATGCTGCTCATAAGTTACTGAACGCTATGACAAAGAGCAATAAAACCATACTTGTAAGCGACATATTATTTGGAAAAGCATTTAGAGTGATTGATTGTAGCCCGGTGGCATACTGCTCTACGTGTAGAAAAACATTTCCTCAACTTAAATAACAAGTATGACTAAGTATAGAAGTGGATATATTCAGACACATTGCATAGATATCTTTTTTGATTATCATGGAACCCCGATGCATATTCTCACAAACGGTAATGCAATTCCTGATACTCTAAACAATAAAGAGTTAAATCGTAGAATTCAGAGCGAGGTGACCATTAAAACGAATTGGAATGATCAAAGCGAATATGGAGTTATCGTAAATGAATCATATGTGGAGTATGTTAAAGAGAGTATTGTGGAGAAAGATTATACTCCCTCCCGTAATACAATACTAAGGTTGTTCGTCCCCATGGCAAAATTAGGTTTTTACTCATATGTTTGCATTAATACAAATGAGCATATAAGCCACTATATGCTCGTTGCGCGACCTTCTGAACAAATAGTTAAGCCGATATTACGGGAACGGCTGCCAATATTTGACGCCATTTCAAACATAATAATGCAAGATGGAATAATTACAGAATTTCAGACCTAATAGAAGTCCTCAGCATTGATACTCGGGAGTCGAGCGGCGCTTGCGGAAGACGATGGTGTGGCAATATGAAAGAGTTATTGAAAGGGGAACAATTGATCTCCACATGGTAGGGGGTATCGACCACGAAAGGCCTCTGGGACTTCCCAACGTAATAAACTTGCCACCTCCGCGGCAAAACCGCCCCGGAGACCCCGAGAATAGTAAGTGTGTAATTACGGCTGTAAGCATTCGTAACGGTCAGATTTGAGAGAAAAGGTCATCACCTATGACGACGGCGTTAACTATTGAAGAGTATTTATTCTTGACTATCCCATATTCGTTACCAGGATTGTCTGGATTGGCTTTCTAATTTTCGAGACCATGCGGAATGAATTCCTTCTTCGTGCAAAATCTTTCTCGTCCTTTTCCGAGAGCGGATAGTCATCTTCGTAGAAGCGCATTTCGCAGAGGGTGACACCAAGACTACCCTTGTCAATGATAAGATCAATCTGAGCGCCTTCTATTCCATTTTGAGGATCCTTTCTACATTGCCAAGAGCAGACGTGTGTGGGAATTCCGCTGATTCCAAGCTTCTTTTTAATCTGTTCCGAGTGGAGAAGGCAGAGTCTTTCGAATGCGTGACCCGCCCAATTGTCAAAGATTCTGGATGGAATCTGCGAGAAATCGTCGCAGTAGCGGATTCCCTCCTTCAGGAATTTGAAGTAGAATAGCGTAAAGTTGTCAATCAATTGGTACAGGGAATCCTTTTTGGTCTTCCCGTATGCCGTGTATCGGCGAATGAACCCCGCTTTCTCCAAATCTTCAAGGATGGTAGACAAAGTTCCTCCGTCACCTAATCCGCGCTCCTTCCAGCGGAATCTATTATTATTTGATGGATTCCGCTGGGTGACAGGAGCTTCTAAACTGCTTAGTGTCAACTGCAAAGTCAGAATGACTGTTTGATGCCGGCAAAGAGGATGGCGCCGGTGGAACGCTCACTTATGAAATAGAGGAAAGGACGGTCTGCCTTGAAATAGAAGATGTTACCGACGGGGCCGACGCTGGTTTCACGCATCCCGATATAGGTTACGGCAGCGGCTTCTGTGCCCTCTTCGTCAACTTTAATCTTGGCCTTGTGGCGGATTTCATCAATGCAGAGCGGGGTGTTGCTCATTGCAGAGAAGTCGGCAGCGCTTGTGAAGGCCTTTTTCATACCCATCTCCTTGAGGATGTCTATGCAGAGCTTCTCTGCCGCATATTCCTCATCAAACCTGGGCATGGAGAAGTATGTGCGATACGTCTTGCCGCCATCTCGGTAATCTGCCCAGGTGTCAGCGTCCAGCCCGGCGAGAACCTTCTCCGGGGTGACGCCTGTGCGGGGTACCACAAGCGTCATTGCAAAGGCTCCGTTGCCATAAGGCACACTCATCGCCTCCACAAATTCGTCGTTATACACACGTGCGTTCTCAAAGGTATTGTTCATGAAGGTGGTGGTTACCTTATTGCCGTTGCGGCAGGTGAACTTGTCCTGAGTGTTCAGATTCTTGTCAAACGGATCTTCCCACATCCCCTTGAAATAGATTGCGTTCATAAGCGCCACCACGGTGCTCTCGGGCACTTCGTCCACGATTTTGGGTATCATCCCGTGAGTCTTCTCGTTGCACCATCCGTTGACCTGGCCGGCAGCGGTTTGGGGATCTCCGGGCAGGGTACGCACCTCTGCGAAGAAACTCCCTCGGATATCATTCTTGTAATCGTCTTTAATGACGATGCAATCCTTTGACCAGAATGAATTTGCTATTTCAAAGGCAGTGGTGTTGTCCACACCCTGGAGGGCGGGAATCAGTGTCCGGTAAAAGCCGCTCACATCCTCACCTGTGAAGTTGTCAAAGCCCAGGGCGGAATACATCTCCTGCTGGGTGTCGCCAGCAGCACCCGCAGCGGTCATAGCCAGGGCCATCTGTATGCTGAATGGGGAGAGAAAAAGGTTCGTGCCCTCCGCCTCCTTTGCGCACGCCGCCTCAAGGAAGTCAAAAGTGAAGGAGTTTGCGTTGTAGCCAATCTGCTGCTGCACCTTGGTCAGGGGGATATCCTCGCGCTCCTTGGGGGTCTTACCGTTGCCACCACCCTCTTCCAGGCCGCAGGCTGATAGCAGTGTCGCTGCCACCATCAGTATATTGCAAATAATCATTGTCCTTTTCATAAGTAGTTGCTTCGTTTCAGGTAAAATGCAAAACTGTGCCAAAATTAACAATTTGCCGTTTATTTAGTACCTTAGCATTATGCATCCGCTGGATAAAATGATTGCGGAGGGAGAACACCTCCATCAGGATTTCAAGTATTTCCTCTCAGATGCGCGCAAGATTGCACGCTCAGTGGCGGCGTTTGCCAATACCGACGGCGGCAGGCTGCTGATTGGCGTGAAGGACAACGGTAAGGTGGTGGGTATCAAGAATGAAGAAGACATACACATGATAGAGGCGGCAGCACAAGTTTTCTGCAAACCTGAGGTCGATTACCAGCCGCGCATCTGGGAATACGGCTCGCGGCGGGTGCTGGAGATAAACATAGCGCCAAGCATTCTCGCCCCTCACACCGCCCCTGATGAAAGCGGACGGCCCACTGTATATATCCGCAAGGCGGACGAGAACAAGGTGGCCAGTGCGGTGGAACGGCGGTATCTGGAGTTGAAATTTTCCTCCGGAGCGGTGAATATGGCCATCGGCAAGCCGCAGCAGAGAATTCTGGACTACTTCTCCCTTCACAATCTCCCATTTGAACCAGGCTATCGCTACGACATCCCGGCCATCGCCACCTGCTGCCTGATGAGCGGGCAAGACTGCATAGAATCCATCTGCAAGCTGATACTTCTTAACGAGACCGTGTAATTATGAGATATTTCATTAAACCGCTGGTGGCAGCGTTGTTAGCCTGTATCTTGATGAGCTCTTGCGGTTCGCGTCATCTGGCAGACGGTACTTCTGTTGCTCCGTATGCCCTGCGGACAGATTTGCTTGAATACACCGACACCGATTTTGGAGAAGGGCGCTTTGCGTTTATCAAATCCGGGAATCCTGTTTTCTCTTGGATTGTACCCTCGATTGGAGACAGTACTGTGCAGTTGGCATACAGGATAACGGTCAATAAACTTTGGCCGTTGACACCTCCGACAGAGTCGTTTGGGACGGTATATAAAACTGTGTGGGACAGCGGATGGGTAGAGGGTGACTCCAGTGTGGCGGTGCCCTTCCAGGGATCAGCTCTGGAGCCAGGTTCCGACTATGAGTGGGCTGTAGAGTTGAAGCTGGCCAATGCCTCCGGCAAACGTTTAAAAACGTCTAAAAGCGCCTATAAACGCTTCAAAACGGATAAAACGGTTTGTGATTATTCCACCCCTTCGTACCCGCTGGTTGCTGAGCGCCAAGCGGCTACAGCGGGCTTAAATAGCGTCTACGACTTTGGAAAGGCGGCTTTCGGCAAGCTGGATCTCACACTTACAGCCGCTGCCGATGACAGCGTGATGGTTATTATTGGCGAGCGCCTCAAGGACGGACACATAGAGCATACCCCACGGATAAGTTCCGTGGTTTATGACGAGATCGGCCTGAAGGTTAAGGCAGGCAAACACACCTATTTGGTTGAACCCATCCGCGACGGACGCAATACCGGGCCTCAGGCTGTGCCCATGCCAGATTATGCCGGGGTCGTGGCCCCTTTCCGCTACTGCGAAATACGTGGCGATGTATCTCCCGTCAAGGTTGAGCGCATCAGCTATCATTACCCTTTTGATGAGAATGCCGCATCTTTTTGCTGCAGCAACGACACCCTCAACGCCATCTGGGACCTCTGCCATTACAGCCTCAAACCCTGTTCATTCACCGGGATTTGGGTGGACGGCAACCGCGAGAGAATCCCTTACGAATATGACGCCCTGATAGCGCAACTGTGCCATTACGGCTCAGACGCCGAATACTCTATTGACCGCCGCACGCTGGAGTGGCTGCTGACCCAGCCTACCTGGCCCACCGAGTGGATTTTATACGCAGTGGAAATTGCCTGGAACGACTATCTCTGGACGGGAGATGACCGCGCGTTGAAGGCCAACTACGAGGTTCTAAAAGCGCACGGGCTGGATGCTCTTTGCAAAGAGAACGGCTTGGTTTCCACGACTCAGGGGCAGAGCCCAGAGTTCCTGGCCAGCATCAACCGCAGCGGAGATATCAAAGACATCGTGGATTGGCCCCATACCGGTATTCTCGGCCTGCAGGACAGGCAGGGAGGCGAGGATGACGGCTTTGTCTATACCGACTTCAATGCGGTGGTTAACGCGCTGTATTACCGCACGCTGCTGCGGCTGGCAGAGATTGCCGACAGGGTCGGCAATGATGCCAAATCTGATGCCAATCTTTTCCGCTCAAAGGCAGAAGTCACTCGCAAGGCATTCCAAAAGGCCTTCTTCAATCCCGCCACCGGCATATACAAAGACGGCATCGAAACAGACCATTCCAGCCTGCATACCAACATGATGGCTATTCTTTGCGGCCTCACCACGCCGGAGAATGAAACGGCTGTGGCCAATTTCGTAGAGTCCCGCGGCCTGCGTTGCAGCATATTCGGAGCCCACAATCTGCTGCAGTCGCTATATGCCGCCGGCCGTGGTGATGCAGCGCTCCATCTGATGACAAGCGATGACATCCGCAGTTGGTACAACGGCATACGGGCAGGCACAACAATCACCATAGAGGCGTGGGACGACAGTTTCAAGCCCAACCAGGACTGGAACCACATCGCCGGTGCCGCCCCTGGCAACGCCATCCCGTTTGGATTAATGGGCATCACACCGCTGGAGCCCGGATTCGCCCGGGTAACTATCCGGCCGCAGCCCGGCAATCTCGGGTGGGCAGAAATCACCGTGCCGACCATCCGCGGCAGCATATCTGTATCAATCGGCAATGGCCGCATGGAAGTAGTCATCCCCGCCAACATGACCGCAGAGATATATCTCCCCAGCCAAAACACACCGACCGCTACGGTTGGTAGCGGCCGGTTCGTATTCAATTATTAGACGGCATCGGTGCCGTGGTTATATGAGGGTGTCCGGGCGATGCCCGGAGCTACCACTAATCTAAGACAGGACGCACAGAGAACCCGTCGAAGCGGTAGTAAACATCCAAGAGGAAACGTGGACGAGAATCGATGATGAGGCCATATGCCTTGGACGGATTACTATTGTATAGGGAAGAAGACCAGTAAAATCCCATGGTGCCCTCTTGATTATGTGTATCTCCGTACATGCTGCCAGCAGCGGGAAGAAATATGCTGTTGCCGTTAGGACCGGTGACGACTAGTCCACTGACATTCCCCGAGACAGCCCAGTACACGGAGCAGTTTAAATACAATTCTGACCAATCGGTATTTGTCGGCATACGCCAGCCGCCGGCCCAATTAGCTTTTGCGGCATCGTCCGCCAACTCCAATACGGTCTTATTGTCAACCTGAGAACCGTATGAACTACTTGTATTGTACTTGGTCAATAAATTATAATCTCCATCGCTCCACTTATATGAGTCCCAATCGTAGCTGCCTGTTGCCGACGGGCCCGTTTCACCCCAGGCGAAATAGGTGCCATACCCCGTAGGAGTGTTTGTACCAATGTTGCAGGTCGCCCATCTGAGCCCTGAAGGCAGACCCAGGTCCACCCATCCGTGACCGTTTTCTGTTCCGGATGTCGGTCTCGGGACGGTCACGGCACAGGAAGCCGTTAAGCCTCCGTCGTATGTCGTAGCCGTTATGGTTGCCGTCCCTGCAGAAACGGCCGTAACGACACCTTCAAAAGAAACCGTTGCCACTCCGGTATCGCTTGACGACCATATCACCGCAGGCTGTGTTGCATTTGCCGGAAGGACGGTTGAAGTCAAGGTAGTTGAACTACCATCCGTCAATGTGATAGAGCTTTGATCAAGGCTTATACTCGTGACCGCTACTTTTACTCCTTCATCTGAAACCGCACGGACTGAGCTACCGCTACAACGGCTGCTGTTGCCCATGCGGACATAACCCGAAGTGAAGTAGCCACCCCACGCGCCGGACGAGTATTCCGTCTCGAGGGAAGAGGACCAGTAGTTGCCATATACCCCGGTATTGTAGAGGTAGGCTCTGTACCGATAGCCAGTAGCGGGCAGGAATATGCTGTTGCCGTTGGGGCCTGTCACTAATCTTCCGTTTACTCCGTTCTGTGTTGTCCATGTCCAGGTGCATTCACCTATCAGTTCCTCCCACTCAGCAAGGGTCGGCATTCTCCAGCTACCGCCCCAGTTGACGTGGGCTGCGTCATATTCAGGTTCGAGAACAGTCTTATTGTCAACGGTGCCGTAGGAATTATTTGTACAATACCTGGTCATGGTATTGTCAGAGCCGTTGCACCACTGGTATGATTGCCAGTCGTAACCCTGTGATTTGCCATTATTCCAAGTCAAAGGACTCAGACTGCTGTAATACGGCTCGGTTTCACCCCATGCGAAGTAATCACCATACTCCTCAGGTGCGGAAGCACCAACGTTGCAGGTGGCCCACATGAGCCCTGACGACAGACCCAGGTCCACCCATCCATGACCGTTTTCTGTTCCGGATGACGGTCTCGTGACCGTCACTACACAGGAGGCTGTTAATCCCCCGTCGTAAGTTGTGGCAGTGATAGTAGCTGTACCGGCGGCAACGGGAGTGACTTTTCCTTTTCTGGATACTGTCGCGACTGACGTATTTGACGATGACCAGATAACAGCATTTTGAGTTGCATCGGAAGGAGAAACCGTAGCTGTGATGGTTGCCGTTTCTCCAATGCTTAATGCCAAGGATGTCCTGTCCAGAAATATGCCCGTTACAGGTATCCGCACGCCCTCGTCTGAGACAGGCCGCACAGAGTACCCGAGGCAGCGCCTTTCTCCCCAACTGAAGGGACCGTCCGAATTGAAGTATAGGCTTCTCGCCTCGTCCGGTGAGTCCGAATAGTCAATATAGAGGGAAGATGACCAGTAGTAGCCGGCTCTATTGATTCTGCTGAATAAGGTCTGCTCACAAAAGCCAGCAGAGGGAAGAAATATGCTGTTGCCGTTGGGACCCGTCACTAAACTGCCGCATACTCCGTTCTGTATAATTAAAGACCATGTGCATTTAGTCCTTAACTCTGTCCAATCCGCATCTGTGGGCATTCGCCAGCTACCACCCCAGTTTGCATGAGCGGCGTCATCGACCAGTTCCAGTATGATCTTATTATCAACTGTACCGTACCTATTGTGAGTATTATACTTAGTCAGACTATTGTCAGAGACGTTGTACCACTGGTATGATGGCCAATAGTAACCATTCCTTTTTCCGTCTCTCCACGACGATGGATCCGGGCTGTAAGCCGACACAGTTGCATCCAATACGAAGTAATCGTTGTAATACGGCTCGGTTTCACCCCATGCGAAGAAATCGCCGTACCCCGTAGGAGTATCTGTACCTACGTTGCAGGTGGCCCACAGAATCCCTGAAGGCAGACCCAGGTCCACCCAGCCGTGACCGTTTTCTGTTCCGGATGTCGGTCTCGTGACCGTCACTGCACAGGAAGCAGTTAAGCCTCCGTCATATGTCGTAGCCGTAATGGTTGCCGTTCCTGCAGAAACTGCCGTAACGACACCTTCAGAAGAAACCGTTGCCACTCCGGTATCGCTTGACGACCATATCAACGCAGGCTGTGTTACATTTTCTGGAAGGACAGTTGCAGTCAAGGTGGTTGAACTACCCTCAGTCAATGCGATAGAACTTTGATCAAGGCTTATACTAGCGACCGCTACCCCTTCATCTGAAACGGGGCGGACGGCAAGTCCGAAGATGCGGTCGAAAACGCCGCTGTTGAAAGCGCCTGAATTCAAGAACGCGATGTTCGCTTTACTCGAATTGTCCCCATTGAGGGTAGAAGACCAGTAGTAGCCGGTGGAACCAGAACCGAGGAGGTTGGCACTGAACCATTCACCTGCAGCGGGCAAGAATATGCTGTTACCGTTAGGGCCCGTCACTAATCTTCCGTTTACTCCGTTCTGTGTTGTCCAAGTCCATGAGCATTCTGTCCTGAGTTCTGTCCACTCTTCATCGGTGGGCATTCTCCAACTGCCACCCCAATTTGCACGTGCTGTATCATCAGCCAAATCCAGTGTAGTCTTATCATCCACTATACCGCACGAACTGTCCTTATTATACTTAGTCAGACTATTGTTAGAGCCGTTGCACCACTGGTATGATGCCCAGCCGTAACCGGCAGACTTTCCATCTTTCCATGTCAGGGGACTCTTGCTGCTGTAATAAGGCTCTGTCTCGCCCCATGCAAAGTAATCACCATACTCCTCGGGAGCGTTTGCACCAACATTGCAGGTCGCCCACTTCAGGCCTGAAGGAAGGCCAAGATCAACGGCAGCCACAGCAGGTTCCGGTGCAGTCCCGACATAAGTCACCGCCGGCATCTTGAGCAGGTTGGAGCGGGCGATGGTCTGACTCTTTGTGGTCTTTATCTCCATCGAGCCACCTTCGGTATCGGTCACAACCACTGTGAAACCTCCGGTCATCGTCATCGGGGGAAGGGCTATGATAAACGCTGTTGCAGTATTTTCGTCCAACTGTACGCCGTCGCCGCAATCCAGGGTTGCGGTTGTCCCGTCTGCACTGGTAAGGGTGATCGAAGGTGTACCTGTGTTGGAAACGGTAACTGATGCCGCGCCGCAGAGCAATTCACCGTTGTTGCCCGTAATGCTGATTGAAGCTATGGTCGCCGTACCTTTCAGCTGGAGTTTCAGGCTGCCGAGCACATTCTTGAACTTGAGGCTGAGATCACTCGTTGAAGTTGTCACTGCTGCCATGGGGAAGGCTCCGTTGCCAAAGCTATCCTCGGCATAATCCTGGGTTGCAGGGAGTGCTATGTCGCTGATGACATAATTGTTTCCGCTCTTTGCGATTGATGCCGTTGATGTATATGGATAGTAGGCAACATTGGTGGAAAGCTCTCCGCCGGCAACAAATCCGGGGCTCGTAACCCGGTTCAATGCTGCTGTTGCCTTGCCGTCTGAAGCATCGGTAACCTGATATCGTTCATTGATGGTACTTCCGGCAAAGATGCTCACCTGGTCGCCTTGTTTCCAGAGTACATTGAGATTATCCAGCGATGTCTTGGTGCCTATGTCGGTTGCATCGCCGACAGTGGCCTCCATTGTGGCCGTGAAACTTTTGCCCTCAGGGGCAAATTCGCCCTCTTCTTTAACCTGGCAGCCGCATACTGCCAATATAGCCAACAGGCTTAATACTAAACTTCTTTTCATGGTAAGACTGTTATTATCATTGTTCTACCATTCACCTTCTGTCTCGGTCACCTTCTCGTTCTCGCCGGAGGTCTCGCAGATTCTACGCCGAATGCGTACGGCAATTACTTCGCTTACAGGAGCTTCGTAAACATTTTTAATCAATTTTTTCATATATACGATTTATGAATGGTTAAGTCTATGCTAATTTACACATTCTTATCCATATTTGCAACCCAGTGAGCCGCAATCGCAGTCGATAAATTCAACAGCGGGGCACCCTGACCCGCACCACCGTCGGCTGCCGGTATACTTTTCTTACGCTACAGCACCTTTTTAAGATATTGCCCGGTGTAGGAGTCGGGGCAGGCGGCGACTTGTTCCGGGGTGCCGGCGCAGACTATGATGCCGCCGGCAGCGCCGCCTTCCGGGCCCATGTCCACAAGGTAATCCACACTCTTGAGAACATCCAGGTTGTGTTCTATGATAACGACTGTATTTCCCTGGTCCACAATCTTCTGGAGCACCTCCATCAACCGCTTGATGTCGTCGAAATGCAGGCCGGTAGTAGGTTCGTCCAGCAGGTAAAGGGTCTTGCCGGTGCTCTTGCGGGAGAGTTCGTTCGCCAGCTTCACGCGCTGGCTCTCTCCGCCCGAGAGGGTGGTTGAGGGCTGCCCAAGTTTGACATAACCCAGCCCGACATCCTCCATCGCCTTCAAGCGGGGATATATGAACGGATGGGACTTGAAAAACTCGCTCGCCTGCGATACCGTCATCTCCAGCACGTCGTTTATGTTTTTCCCCTTGTAGCGGACAGCCAGTGTATCTGGCTTGTAGCGCTTGCCGCCGCACTCCTTGCAGGTGACGTGCGCCGGCGGCAGGAACCGCATCTCAATCTCCTGGACGCCAGCACCCTTGCACGATTCGCAGCGCCCGCCCACGGTATTGAAGGAGAAGCGCCCCGCCTTGAAGCCGCGGATCTTGGCATCGGGCGTGGAGCCGAACAACTCGCGTATGGCGGTAAAGACATTTATGTAGGTGGCCGGATTGCTGCGCGGGGTGCGACCGATGGGCTGCTGATCCACCTCTATCACCTTATCTATGTGCTCCAACCCCTCCAAAGAGTCGTACGGCAGCACCGGATACATTGAGCGGAAGAGTTTGTTGCTGAGTATCGGCATCAAAGTCTCGCTCACCAGGGAACTCTTTCCGCTGCCGGAGACGCCGCTCACCCCAATCAGGCAGCCGAGCGGAAGAGACAGGGTTACATCCTTGAGGTTGTTGCCGCGCGCCCCCTTGAGCACCAGGAAGTTCCCGTTGCCGGGACGCCGCACTGCAGGCACCTCTATAGACTTGCGGCCCAGCAGATAATCCAGAGTGCTTGTCGGCGGAGCCGACGCTATATCGGCCGGAGAACCGTTGTAGAGCAGTTCGCCGCCCAAATCTCCCGCGCCTGGACCCAGGTCCACCAGCCAGTCGGCCTGCTCCATTATCTCCCGGTCATGCTCCACCACCATCACGCTGTTCCCCTCGTCGCGGAGCTTTTTCAGGGAATCGATAAGTTTATCATTATCCCTCTGGTGCAGCCCGATGCTGGGCTCATCCAGGATATACAGTACATTGACCAGTTTGCTCCCGATCTGGGTCGCCAGGCGGATGCGCTGGCTCTCCCCGCCGGAGAGGGTCCCCGTGGGGCGGTCCAGCGAGAGATACCCCAGTCCCACCTCTTTCAGGAACCCTACCCTGTCGCCTATCTCCTTGAGCAGCGCCGACGCAATCAGGTTCTGCCGCTCAGACAGCCGCTCCGGCAGGCCGTGTACCCAATCATACAGGGTATCTATATCCATCGCCGCCACCTGTGCTATATTCAAACCGTCTATTGTGAAGCAGAGCGATTCGCTCTTGAGACGGGTTCCGCCGCACACGGGGCACACGGTCTCTTCAAGGAAGCGCTCCTTGCGAGCCAGCACCTCCTCACTGTCGCTTCCGGAATTCATCGTACGGGCGATAACTCCCTCAAAACTAACCATCTGCTGATCAGACCCCGCCCCTACCCTGAAAAGTTCTTCAGAGCCGTAAAGCAGCACCGTCATCGCCTCCTCCGGGATATCTTCTATGGGGACATTCAGCGAGAAGCCGTACTTCTTTGCAACAGCCTCCACCACCTCGAACAGTGAGTTCTTTCGATAGGGTCCGAGCGGCGCGATTCCCCCCGCCGCTATGGAGATATGTGGATCGGGGATGATCTTGCCAAAATCCATGCTGGCCACCTTGCCCAGACCGCCGCAGTGCGGACATGCCCCCTGCGGAGAGTTGAAAGAGAAGGTATGCGGAGCCGGAACGCTGAGCGACAGTCCAGTATCGGGGCAGACAAAGTTCTTGCTCAGAAAGCGTAAGGGGCCGCCTCCATACTCCATTATGGCGATGCTCCCCTTACCCTGATTCAAAGCCGTCAGCACCGAGGATGAAACCCTGTTGCGGCTCCCCTCGTCTGGGAGCAGTTTGTCCACTACCAGATATATGAAGTGCGTCTTGTAACGGTCCAGCGGCTCTATGCCGGCCAGATCGCAGAGTTCGCCATCCACCAGCACCTGGGTATAACCCTTCTTGATGAGGTGGTCAAAAAGGTCCTTGTAGTGCCCCTTGCGGCCCGACACCAGCGGTGCCATAAGCAATATCTTCTGCCCGGCGTACTGGCTCAGGATCATATCCACAATCATCGCGTCGGAATATCGCACCATCTCCTTGCCGGTTGCGGGCGAGAAGGCCTGCGATGCGCGGGCATACAGCAGGCGGAAAAAATCGTATATCTCCGTCAACGTGCCGATGGTGGAGCGCGGGTTGCGCCCGGTGGTCTTCTGCTCTATGGCCAGGATGGGGCTCAGGCCGCGGATATCATCCACATCGGGCCGCTCCAGCATCCCCATGAACTGGCGGGCATAGGTGTTCAGGGTATCGACATACCGCCTCTGCCCCTCCGCATACACGGTATCAAACGCCAACGAACTCTTGCCGCTGCCGCTCACCCCCGTGACCACAACCAACGCATCCCGAGGTATCGACAGCGAGATGTTCTTGAGGTTATGCGATCGCGCACCAATTATTTCGATATGGTCCATTATGGAAAAAATACGCTATAAATAAGGGTTGTGGAGCAGCTCCTCCTCAAGGGTGGTGTCATGGCCGTGGCCCGGCAGAAGCCTTGTAGCGGGTGGCATCGGCAAAATACTGCGCTTAATGCTCTCAATCATCTGGTCGTGGTCGCCTCCGGGGTGGTCGGTACGCCCAACCGAACCGCAAAAGATGGTATCTCCGCAAAACATCAGCCCCTCTTCCGGCAGATAGAGACACACGCAACCCTGGGTATGGCCCGGAGTCTCAATCACTTCAAACTTGAGACCTTCCGGGAGGCGCTCTGTGCACCCCCTGATATCGAGAATCGGCCCGGTATATGGATCGTACGGGAGCCCGACCATCCGGCTGAAACCTGCCGCCCCCTCAAAAACCGACTGGTCCTTGGGGTGCATATACACCGGCACCTGATAGTGCTGCACCGCGTCTTTCAGCCCGTAAATATGGTCAAAATGGCCGTGTGTGAGCAGGATTGCCTCAACCTGAAGTCCTTCCTGCCCAATGAAACCCGCCAGGCGCTCCTGCTCGCGGGCGGTTATGGCACCCGGATCTATTATCACGCACTGCCGGTTATCGTTCCAAACTACGTACGTGCACTCCCTCAGCGGATTGAAGTAAAAAACCTTGTACATACCACAAAATTACAAACTCTTTTGCTAAATTTGTATGGTAACCAAAAATCAGCGTGCATTATGCATATCGCGATAGCAGGCAACATAGGCAGCGGCAAGACCACCCTAACCCGCCTACTCTGCCAACACTTCAAATGGACTCCCCGTTTCGAGCCGGTTGACCACAACCCCTATCTCGCGGATTTTTACGAAGATATGGAGCGATGGGCGTTCAACTTGCAGATTTATTTCCTGAACAAGCGCTTCCGCGACATAGTCGAGATCAGCAAGAGCGACGATGTGATTGTGCAGGACCGCACCATTTACGAGGACGCAAATATCTTTGCCCCCAACCTGCACGATATGGGGCTTATGAGCAGCCGCGACTATGACAACTACCGCGAACTCTTTGACCTGATGATATCACTTGTGAAGGCCCCTGACCTGCTGATTTACCTGCGCAGCTCCATCCCCAACGTGGTGGGGAAAATCCAGAAGCGCGGCCGCGAATACGAGAGCAGCATCCGCATCGACTACCTCAAAGGGCTGCACGACCGTTACGAGAAGTGGATTGAGAGCTACACAGACGGCAAACTGCTTATACTGGATGTGGACAAACTCAACTTTGAAGAGAGTCCAGCCGACTTCAGCACCGTCTGCGACCTTATAGAGGCTCAGTTGAACGGGCTCTTCTAATCTTTAGAACATAACACCTACAGCGAGAGTGGCATAGAACCTGCCACCCCTGATGGTCAGCGGCATCAGATGACCGATGCTGAATTTAGCATAAGTGGACAGCAGGGTGTTCATGCGGAAAGAATACTCCAAATCTGCGGCGGACTTGTAGAAAAACCGACCCAGATATTCCGCCTCATCTTCAAACATCTTTTTATATGCAGAGTTGCCCGATAAATCATAGCCGGGTTTTGAAGAATAGCTGTTCCCCAGGGTGACCCTGGCCAACAAAGTGCTCTCTTTAGTAACCTGGGTATTCATCCCCAGAAAGGCATAGGGCAGGACGGAAAAGCTGCTAAAATAGCCCTCCGGCTTGGCGACGCGTGTGGCAGAGACAGAAGATACATCCAGTCCGGCGCCCAGTTCAAAGTCATAACTATCTTCATCAACACCGGTATAGATGGTGTAGTCTGCATGCATATCCATAATGCCGCCACGTCCAATTGTACCCTTTGTCCCTTCCTGCCAACGGTAGCGATTGTAATCGAAATCAAAGTTGAGTTTGCGGCTGCGATCTGCGCCAAACAGGCCCTGCACGTTAGTACCAATCACATACTTATTCACCATACCAAGGGTGAAATCTATCTCGTTGATCCGGTTGTCTCCCGTATCGAACGAGAGAGCGAACAACCATTGCCTGTCTGCCTCCAGAAGGTTATACTGCAGGTCTACCCCAAAGCGGTTTGACATATAGTTTAAGCGTTCCAGTCCTATGTCACCGCCCACCCATCGGGAGCTGAAAACGCCCAGTCCTTCCATAAATGCCACCCTGACAGGACTCTCGGCATCGGATGTCAGAGTGGTTTTTGCCGGGCAGAAGCGATACCGCAGCACCATGCCCACCAGGTTCTCATCGTCTATGGTATAAGTGGCGCCGGGAGCAATCTCCATATCGAAAGAGCCGTAACGGCTCCTCGGATCTATGCTCTTGGCGGCGGTGCGGCCCTGTGTGCGGAGGGCCATACCCACCGAAAGCTGGCCGTCAAGCATCAGCGGAGCTGCGGCAGATACCTCCATGCCGGCCTCATTATGCCTCCAGGAGAATGACTCGGAGTTGTTCATCGCCACAAAGAAAGGCATATCCCAGGTCACTTCATAGAGCGAAGTATTGTATTTGCACTTGTAAAGATGGTTGCGGTCCAAAGAGACCTTCGCGGCCACAGTGAACCCCTCGATGTCCATCAGCATGTCGCCGCCAAGGCTGAAGCCGGAAATTGTGCGCGCCCCCCACGAATCGGTAAAATTGCCGCTCTCAAGGTCGTAGCTGAGCCTCACGTCGCGCCACAGCCGCATCTCTTCCCGGGCAAGTCCGGCGGCATTTCCGCTATTGTACCAAAGGGCACGGCTCTGGTTCAGATTATACTCCGCGCGGTCTTCTATTTCTTGAGAGAATGCCTGCCCCAGCGCCATAACCACAAACAAGGCAGCCATGATGATTCTTTTCATCAATATTCTGTTTATTGTTGTGCTAAGTTATGCAAATTACGGCTTAAAACAAAACACAACGCACGTCCGGAGCATCTCCGAACGTGCGTCATGATTCTGTCTAAGACAGATTATTCAGCCTTGGGAGCCTCCTCTGCGGGAGCCTCTGCCTTCTCTGCCTTGGGGGCAGATTTGCGGCTGCGGCGGGTAGCGGGCTTCTTGGCAGCCTTCTTCTCGGTAGCAGCAAGTGCAGCCTCGTTGAAGTCAACCAGCTCGATGATAGCCATGTCGGCTGCATCACCCTCGCGGAAACCGGTCTTCACGATGCGGGTGTATCCGCCCGGACGGTCGCCAATCTTCGGAGCCACTACGCGGAACAACTCGCTGACAGCCTCTTTTTGTTTGAGATAGCTGAAAACAGTGCGGCGGGAGTGGGTCGAATCGTCTTTGGATTTGGTGATCAGCGGCTCGACATACATCCTCAGAGCCTTTGCCTTTGCCAAAGTGGTCTCGATCTGCTTGTGCATGATCAGAGAGCAAGCCATATTGGAAAGCATAGCTTTGCGGTGACCGCTTTTGCGTCCCAGATGGTTAATTGACCTATTGTGTCTCATATTCTGTTATTCTTTTTTATCAATGTTGTACTTAGATACATCCATCCCAAAGTTGAGCTTGAGTTTCTGCTCTACAAGGAATACCACCTCGGTGAGTGATTTCTTGCCAAAGTTGCGCAGTTTCATCAGCTCCTCCTTCTTATGCGAAACCAGGTCGGCGATGGTCTCGATATCAACGGCCTTGAGGCAGTTGAGTGCACGGACGGATATCTCCAGATCCTGAAGCTTGGTCATAAGATGGTGGCGGGTGCGGAGCGACTCCTCGTCAAGATTCTTGCTCTCGGGGGCCACATTCTCTTCAAGGGTGATCTTGTCGTCGGAGAACAGCATGAAGTGATAGATAAGTATCTTAGCTGCCTCTTTGAGTGCATCCTTGGGAGAGATGGAACCGTCGGTGGTGATTTCAAGAATCAGGCACTCGTAGTCGGTCTTCTGCTCTACTCGGCAGTCTTCCCTGCGGTAGTTTACATTCTTGATGGGGGTGAATATCGAGTCTATTGCTATAGTATCAACCGGAGCTTTGTCGTCTTTGTTCTCGTCGGCAGGTACATAACCGCGACCCTTGCCCACTGTGAAGTCCATGACGATTTTCACGCTGGGCTCCATGGTGCAGATGTGCAGGTCGGGGTTGAGTACTGTGAACGAAGAGAGACTCTTCGCCAGGTCAGAAGCAGTGAATTCGGTCTTTCCACTAACAGTCACGGTAGCAGTTTCGCCCTCTTCTGTCTCAATCATTCTCTTCAGACGAATTTGCTTGAG
>JAGABI010000052.1 GCA_017614715.1 Bacteroidales bacterium
AGGGCCGCTTATCATCACCTTGTCGCCCGGCTTGCGGGTGAACATGTAGGTAGAGCCTATGCCCGGAGGCACGGGGAGCATCTTGAAGACGCCCTTGGGCTGATTGCGGTCAAACGGAGGGGTCGCGATGCGGACGTTGAGCTTGATGACGCCCTTCTCTGCAGGATAGGAGGCCATGGAATAAGCGCGGATGGTAGGCACGGTGTTCTTGTACTTGATGTCAAAGAAACCGTACTTCTCCCAGTCTGCCTTATAGATGGGATCCACGTCGATGGTAGAGAAGTCTGCATCGTAAACGGGTATATCAATCTGGATATACTCACCGCTCTTGAACTCGATGTTCTCACCCTCGGGGAGTTTGACTGTGAACTCCTTGATAAAGGTAGCCACGTTCTTGTTGGAGATAACCTCACACTCGAGTTTCTTGACGCTCAGGGCGCTGTCGGGAACCTCGATCTTGAGATTGTCCTTCACCTTGACCTGGCAGCCGAGGCGCCAGTGGTCATTTATCTGCTTGCGGGAGAAGTGTACGGTCTCGGTGGGCAGGATGCTGCCGCCGCCTTCGAGTACGCGGCATTTGCACTGCCCGCAGGAACCCTTGCCACCGCAGGCAGAGGGGAGGAAAATCTTCTGGTCGGCCAGTGTTGCCAGCAGCGAACCGCCCTGGGGAACGTCTACGACCTTCTTACCGTTGTTGATGTCAATCTTGACCGTGCCGCTGGGGGTGAGTTTAGCCTTCACAAACAGCAGCAGGGCAACCAGCAGGAGTATCAGGGCCAGGCAGGCTACAACCGATACAATCAATATTTGCATACTCATAGCTCTACCCTCCTATAGTTGAATACCCATGAAACTCATGAACGCGAGGCCCATGAGGCCGGTGATGATGAACGATATGCCGAGGCCTTTGAGACCCGCGGGGATGTTGGAGTAAGCGAGTTTCTCGCGGATGGCTGCCATGCAGACAATTGCCAGGAACCAGCCCACACCGCTGCCGAGGCCAAAGGTGAAAGCTTCTCCCAAGGTTTCGTAAGCACGCTCCTTCATGAAGAGCGAACCGCCCAGGATGGCGCAGTTAACTGCAATCAGCGGGAGGAAGATACCCAGCGAGTTGTACAGGCTGGGGGCGAATTTCTCCACTGCCATCTCCACAATCTGAGTGAAAGTAGCGATGGTGGCGATGAACACGATGTAGCTCAAGAAGCTCAGGTCCACACTTGCATACTCGGGGTTGAGCCATGCCAGTGCACCGGGCTTGAGGATATATTCATAGAGAATATAGTTCAGCGGGAGGGTGATGCCGAGCACGAATATAACGGCGAGACCCAGGCCCGTTGCTGTCTTCACATTCTTGGATACTGACAGGAACGAACACATTCCCAGGAAGAATGCGAACACCATGTTGTCCACAAAGACAGACTTGATAAATAAATTCAAATATTCCATATCTGCCTCCTCCTATTTCTCTTGAAGGTCTTTCTGTATGCTTCTCTGGATCCATACGACGCAACCCAGCAGGATAAGCGCCATAGGAGGGAGAATCATCAGACCGTTGTTCATATACCAGCCGCCGTTCTCAATATACCAGCTTGCAGGGATAACCTGGAAGCCGAACAGGGTACCGCTGCCAAGCAGCTCGCGGAAGAATGCGACTATAATCAGAATCATGCCGTAGCCGAGACCGTTGCATGCGCCGTCCACAAAACTGGGCCAGGGCTTGTTGCCCAGGGCGAAGGCCTCGATGCGGCCCATGATGATACAGTTGGTGATAATCAGGCCGATATATACCGACAACATCTTGCTAGTGTCGTAGGCAAAAGCCTGGAGCAACTGGTCAATCAGAATCACGAACATCGCAACCACAACCAGCTGCACGATGATACGCACGCGGGTGGGGATTGTGTTTCTAAGCAAAGAGAGCAGCAAGCTGGAGCAAGCCGTCACAATGGTCACTGAAAGGGCCATCACGAGGGCGCCTTTAAGCTGTACGGTTACTGCCAAAGATGAGCAGATACCGAGCACCAGGACGGTGATTGGGTTGTTCTTAAAGAACGGTTTTGTATAGATATCCTTATTCATCTTTCTCTGTATTAACGGGTTCATTTACACATTCTGCCTCGCAACCCTCTTCAGAGCAGCAGCACTCCTTTTCGGAGCCGCATTCACCTTCTGCACAGCACTCGCCGTTGCCATCTTCGCACTCACCGCAGCACTCTTTTGCAGCCGGACGGCTGGTGAGGAATGCCTTGTAAGCGCCGAGCCACTGCTCGAGAGATGAGCTGACGGCCTTGGATGTCATGGTAGCGCCCGAGATAGCGTCAACGCCATTCTCCGAACCGTTTGCGCCACCCTTGATCACTTTTACTGAAGAGAACTGACCTGCATCGGAGAGTTTCTTGCCGCGGAACTGGGTGTAGAAAGCGGGTTCCGCAATCTTGGCACCGAGGCCGGGGGTCTCGCTGGCGTGGTCAAAAATTGCACCGGCAACGGTTTCGTTGTCGTCTTCAACTGCGACATAGCCCCAGATAGCGCCCCAGAGGCCCGCACCGTACATAGCCAGGATGTTGACCTTGCGGCCGTCGTCCATTGTGCACTCATATACGGGGAGTTTGACATCAAGCCCCTTCTTGAGGTTGGTGTACTGGGTTTTGAGGTCGATATCCTTGAAAGCGTCCACACCTTCCAGCACATTGCCTTCAGCGTCGAT
>JAGABI010000053.1 GCA_017614715.1 Bacteroidales bacterium
ACCCCCATCATCTGAGGTGGCGGTAACGGTTCCCTGACCTAATACTTGCCGGCCATTAAGGGTGGTTGTAGCGGCACCCGGCTGGAAGGATGTTGTAATCTTTCCATCGGAAACCAATATGGAGGGATGGTCTGATGACCATATCACCTTTTTATTCGTCGCATCGCCGGGAGATACGGTAGCCGTAATTGTAACGCTCTCTCCCTCAGTCAACTCTACTGATGTCTGACTAAGGACAATCCCAGTAACGGGGATAGTATCCGGCTGCTTTTCACACGCTATAGGTAGCACCAAGAGCGCCAATACAACACAGATAAGTTGTTTATTCATCGTATTATCCCTATAAGGGGGTTATTGGGTTTATTGCAAGCAGGTAGATTAACCTACTGCGAGAGTTCACCCTACTGCGAAGATACTCATTTTTGAGGAATTGATGCAGAAAGGGAAGTAGTGATTACTTTGCGGCGATGCACTCTATCTCTACAAGGGCGCCCTTGGGGAGGGTCTTGACGGCGACGGCGCTGCGTGCCGGGAACGGAGCGGAGAAAAACTGCGCATAAACCCCGTTCATTGCGGCAAAATCGCCCATATCGGCCAGGAATACCGTGGTCTTTACGACGTTCTCCAGGCCAAGACCGGCTGCGGCAAGGATAGCTTTGGCATTTGTAAGACTCTGGCGGGTCTGCTCTGCAACGCCCCCCTGGGGGAACGCGCCTGTAGCGGGGTCAATGGGGAGTTGTCCTGAAACGAAAACAAGGCCGGTGCCACTGTCTATTGCCTGACTGTAAGGACCTATGGCAGCTGGTGCCTTTTCTGTATGTACTGCATTCATATCTATATAATTTGTTGCTAAAGTAGTCCTTTTTCTCCACAAATGTGTTCCAGCAGGGCTTCGCAGCCCACTATGAGATCACTGTATGTAACTTCAAAATCGCCAGTGTACCAAGGGTCTGCAACGTCGCGCGATACCCCTGCGAATGGCATCAGAAGGTGTATCTTCTCCTC
The DNA here is from genome assembly GCA_017614715.1 of Bacteroidales bacterium. Taxonomy (GTDB): domain Bacteria; phylum Bacteroidota; class Bacteroidia; order Bacteroidales; family UBA932; genus Equibacterium. The sequence continues at coordinate 1,006 of JAGABI010000053.1, forward strand.
AGGATCTCCGGAAATCGTGTGGCGGATGAGCCTCATGTTATAGGAATCCATACAGATTATATAATCGAACCGGTCGTAGTCTGCCGCCACAATCTTGCGGGAGCGCTTTGCAGAATCAAACCACACGCCGTGCCGGTTCAGGCAACTCTTTGCTGGGGGATATATGGGGTTGCCCATCTCCTCTGCACTCACCGCTGCCGACTCTGTGTAGAACTCTTTTTCCAGCCCCATCTCATTTACCATCGCCTTGAAGATGAACTCCGCCATCGGGCTGCGGCAGATGTTTCCGTGGCAGACAAACAATACTCTGGTCATAACGCAGGCAAAGATACAACTCTTCTCTTTAGTTTTTTGATTATATTTGCGATACAATCGGTTTGCAGTGCAGATATGGTTAAAGTTGCTTGCGTTGGAGACAGTATCACCTGGGGATTCACCCTGCTCAGAAGGGCAAAACTATGTTACCCTACCCTGCTTGGGGAGATGCTGGGTGATGAATATGAGGTCAGGAACTTTGGCCAGAACGACGCTGCAGTGCGGTTCGATGCTGATATGCCTTATGTTCGCCGCAAAAAGTATCGCGAAAGCCTGGCATGGAATCCTGACATAGTTCTGCTGATGCTGGGCACAAACGACACCAAGAGCCAAAACTGGAATCCCGATGCTTTTGACCGCGACTACCGCCGCCTGGTAGACTCTTACAGGGAGCTGCCCTCCAAGCCCCGGATTATCCTGATTGCGCCCATACGCATTTTCCGCAACCTCAACATGCCGCTGATTACCCCCCAGAGCGAACCGCTGGAGAGGGGCGTTCGCCCCACGATACACCGCATAGCTGAGGAGACCGGGCTCGAACTGGTAGATTTGTATGACTTGTTCTCCGACCTGACATACTGCAGGGACGGGCTCCACCCCCAAGCCAAAGGAGCCAGGATGCTGGCCGAGGCCATCTACTCCAGGATTAATTGGTAATTTACAGACACACATATAATTGACGCCATGAAAAAAAGATTGTTTGTACTGATTCTGACGTTGGCGACCATCAATGCCTTCGCCTGGGAAAGAGAGTTTATCTGGCCCAACGGAAAGATGCCGGACAGCCAGGTGCAGCAAGTCGCCACTATGACAGACGAACAGTACCAGCCCGACTTCAACCCCGACACCCACCGCAAACCATATCTGGAGTGGTTCGACGCCCCTGCACCAGAGGTACGCAACGGCGGCTGCATGATTCTGATTTCCGGTGGCGGCTACGAGACCTGCTGCGATATACACTACATAAAAAAGTGGAGGGAAGCCTACACTGCCCTCGGTTTCCAGTGCGTCAATTTAGTGTACCGCACCCCGCGCCCTGAAGGGTTGCCGGTTTACCAGAGCGCCTGGGAAGACGGGCAGCGCGCCGTGCGTATGGTGCGCAGCGAAGCCCGCAAGCGCGGCTACGACCCCGAGAAAATCGGTGCAATAGGTATGTCGGCCGGGTCGCACATGCTGCTGTTGCTTGCCACCAGCTCCCAGACTCCGGCTTATGAGAAGATTGACAAAATTGACAAATACTCCTGCCACCTCAACTGGGCAATTGCCAACGCCCCGGCCTATGTAACTACCGATGGCGAGGAGGGCATCCCTGCAATATTCCAGGGGTATGGCCCCGATGTGAAGCTTTCCGAGATTTTCAAGTTCGACTCAAAGACCTGCCCTATATCACTCCATCATGGCGGGGCAGATATATATTCCCCTAACGGCTCCACTCTGATATACAGCAAGCTGCACGAGATGGGCATCCCTACGGAACTTCACCTGTATCCCAATAAGCCCCATATGGAACTCGGCACCGAGCGCGGTTTCGAATTCCTGCGTCAGCTTGGAATCCTTGGCCCCGTAGAGCCGGAGGTTGCGCTGATGGACCGCTTTGCAAGCGACTCTGCCCGCGCAGACTATATTAAAGAGCCGGTATGGCCCGAGGGCAAGACACCCTTCTTCCAGGATTTCCAAAAAGAACCTTACATAGAGTGGCACTTCCCCAAAACGCTCAAGACAAAAGCTATCCAGATTATATATTCCGGCGGTAGCTATATGGACAACTGGCCCGACAGCTATGAGGCTGCCCCCGCCCGCCGCTACCTGAACGAGATGGGCATGACGGTGGTGACCCTACGCTACCGCGTCCCGCGTCCCGAGGGGATGTCAAAGCACGTCACCGCATGGCAGGATCTGCAGCGCACCATCCGCATTGTCCGCAGCCGCGCTGCCAGCTACGGCCTCGATCCCAACCAGATAGGCATCATGGGGTGCTCCGCCGGAGGCCACCTTACCCTCATGGGGGTAGCATCTTCCCTCCAGCAGTCGTATCTCCCTATAGACGAGATAGACAACCTCTCCTGCAGCGTACAGTGGGGCGTGGGCATATACCCTGCATACGTACTTACAGACGACGATGAAGAGGGTTATAACACCCGTAAGGGACTCGGGGACGATGTCACTTTCCACCCGGAATTCAACTTTGATACAGCCACCTGCCCCATGTTCCTGATTCACGGAGATGCAGATGATGTATCAAGCATCATCTCAGTCAGGATTTGGGAGAAGATGCGCGCGATGGGGATCCAGAGCGAACTGCACACACTCGCCCTGCGCGACCATGGTTTCCAGAAGACCGCATCGCCCGGTACTGGGAGCTACAACTTCCTGGACCGCATTGCAGAGTGGTTGCAAACAATAGTGAAGTTTGACGATTAAGATTCCTCTTCCGGTTTCAGGTACAGCACAAGGTACTCGCTGCGGGTACCGATGCGGAACCGTCCGCCCCAGATTCCAAGTCCGGAGGTGACGTAGAAACGGGTGTCACCCTTCTCCATATAACCGTATGGAAGTTCTCTCCTTACAGCCACAAGCCATGAAACAGGCCATATCTGACCGCCATGGGTATGTCCGCTGAACTGGAAATCCACATTGGCAAGGCATGCCTCGCTGAGGGTGTCGGGCTGATGGTCCAGCATTATCCTGTATGTATCCGGATTGGTCTTGCGCGCCAGCAGGTAGGGACGGCACCTGAGGGAATCTTTTGCATCGTCACGCCCTATGATGGTGATGCCGCACACCACGGCAGATGAATCCTTCAGGAGGTGGATACCGGCATCATTGTAGAATTCAATCGATTTCTCCACCCCGGCATAATACTCATGATTGCCAAGGCAGGCATATACAGGAGCCTTCAGGCGGCGGAATTCTGCAGCATCGCCATCTGCAACTATAGCCCGCGTGCTGCGGTCTATTATATCGCCGGCAATCAGGATCAGGTCAGGATTCTCTCCGTTAATCATATCCACCCATCGGGCAAGGGTTGCGCGACGGTTGTGATAGCCGATATGAAGGTCACTCATCAGAACAATCTTCAAAGGGGACTCTACTTTGGCTGTGGTGACTGTTATCTCTTCGCGGTATTTGTGGCGATATTGGATTGCGCCCCATATCATCACCGCAGCAATAAGTCCAAACACCACTGAACTGCCCACCGCACTATGAATCATAAACCGCTTAGGGAGTATATTCATCAGCCGCAGCACCTCCATCAGCACAAAAAGCATCAGGGCGTATAAGAAAAAGATCATCCAGGAGTTGCCAAACACGTAGGTAAAGCTGGCAACCGGCATCGGCAAAATGTCAATCGCTCCGATTACGGATAACATATAGGCCAGCACCGCAGTTCCATAAACAGCGGTCAGGTACACCCTTATCCGGCGGGACCACGGGAGTATGCGGTAACATCTTACCCCCACGTATATCGCCGCCGCCATGAACAACAGGGTGTGTCCTAATGACGAGAAATGATTCATATCGCACAAAAATACTATATTTGCGGCGAGAAACGGAATTATTCTGTTTCAAGTGTAACAGGTACCACTATAAAAACTGCTTTGATGAAACCCAAATTCTCAACAACATTCTTGTTGATGGCGGTGACGCTGGTTGTCTGCCTCATCACATCAAATCTTTTCGCAACCAAAATTTTTTCACCCGGCTGGGGCATCAACCTCCCCGGCGCGGTAATTATTTTCCCGATATCGTACATACTGAACGACTGCATCGCAGAGGTATGGGGATTCCGGCACGCCCGGCTGGTAATATGGATAGCCTTTATAGCCAACTTCTTTGTAGTGTTACTGGGGCAGCTGGTGGTATGGCTGCCGTCGGCATCCTTCTGGGACGGGGGCGAACACTTTGACTATATCTTCAATATGGCGCCGCGGGTGGTGGTGGCATCCATGCTGGCATTCCTCGCCGGCTCCACCGTGAACGCGCTGGTTATGAGCAAGATGAAGATTGCGTCAGATGGGCGTTTGTTTGGCCTGCGCGCAATAGTATCCTCCATCGCTGGTGAACTGCTGGATTCGCTTATATTCATGCCCATTGCCTTCTGGGGCGCACCTGCAAAGACGCTCCTTATTATGATGCTGGTGCAGGTAAGCGTAAAGGTTATCTACGAGATAATTGTCCTGCCCGTTACAACCTGGGTAGTCCGTCGTGTCAAGGATTCTGAAGGGGTGGACACCTACGACCGCGGCGTCAGTTACAATCCGTTTAAAATTAAAGACATACAATAATATGAAAGACCGTAAAGAAGAGGGCCTGCAGTCTTTGGGACGCAAGACCAAATATGCCGATTCGTACGCTCCCCAGGTGCTGGAGGCATTCGAAAACCAGCATCATGAGAATGACTACTGGGTACGGTTCAATTGCCCGGAATTCACCTCGCTGTGTCCCATCACCGGCCAGCCGGACTACGCAGAAATACGCATCTGCTACATCCCCGACGTTAAAATGGTGGAGAGCAAGAGCCTTAAACTGTACCTGTTCAGCTTCCGTAATGAAGGGGCCTTCCACGAGGACTGCGTGAACATGATTATGAAGGACCTCATAAAACTGATGAACCCCCGCTACATAGAGGTCACCGGCCTCTTCACCCCCCGTGGCGGCATCAGCATATACCCCTACGCCAACTGGGGCCGTCCCGGCACCAAATACGAAAAGCTGGCAGAGCAACGCCTCGCTACACACGACCAGGAATAACCGGTCACCGCTATAAACAACACGGCCCTCCGCCAATAAGGCAGGGGGCCGCGTCTGTATTATAAGAGAGTTATTACCAGATATGTACGCGCTCCTCTTCCGGACGGAACATGGGGTCTCCCTCTTTGATGTCAAATGCATCAAAGAAGCTCTGGAAGTTACGCAACGATACGTTGACGCGGTTGCGTGCCAGTGAGTGGGGGTCCATGTTGGTCAGGCGGGCCTTCTCCTGATCTGTAATATTCTGAGCCCAAATATTGCCGAATGAGAGGAAGAAGCGCTGTTCCGGGGTAAAGCCGTCAATCAGTCCCTGCGGATGATCTTTGAGCACATTCTCCAGAGCGGTGAAAGCGATTGAAAGGCCGCCGTGGTCGCCGATATTCTCACCCAGGGTAAAGCGGCCGTTGGCATGCACACCGGGAAGTACCTCAACCTCGTCGAACTGCTTTACGAGTATCTCGCCTTTGGCGGTAAACTTCTCCTTGTCCTCCGGAGTCCACCAGTTGGTCATATTGCCCTTTGCATCAAACATAGAGCCCTGGTCGTCAAAGCCGTGGGACATCTCATGGCCGATTACCACACCGATTCCGCCATAGTTGACAGGGGCGTCTGCATCGGGATCAAAGAAAGGTTTCTGGAGGATACCTGCAGGGAAACAAATCTCGTTTGTGGTGGGGTTGTAGTACGCATTCACAGTCTGCGGAGTCATGCCCCACTCAGTCTTGTCGGTGGGTTTGCCAAGCTTGGAGAGATTATCCTTGAGATACCATACGCTGGCGTTCTTAAGATTCTGGAAATAAGTCTGTTCAGGATCTATATCCAGGGTAGAATAATCTTTCCATTTGTCGGGATAGCCAATCTTGATAGTGAAAGCAGCCAGCTTCTCGTGAGCAAAGGCCTTGGTGCTGTCGCTCATCCAGTCCAGGGCGTCGATATGCTCGTGCCATGCGGTGCGAAGGTTCTCTACGAGCTCCAGCATCTGCTGCTTGGAAGACTCGGGGAAATAACGCTCCACGTACATTTTGCCGACAGCTTCTCCAAGCAATCCGTTGGGAACCTGCATCGCACGCTTCCAGCGGGGTTTCTGCTCCTGTGCACCAGCCATCTGATGGCTGAAGAATTCCCAACTTGCAGTGTAGAAATCGTCGCTGAGTCCATTGCAAGAGCTGCTCACAAGGTGAGCAAGGCAATATGCCTTGAGGGTTTCAAGGTCAATAGCCTCTACATAAGCGTTCATCTTCTCAAAGAAAGAGGGCTGCTCCACGATAACCTTCTCCTGTGCGGGTATGCCGAGCACCTCACACTCTGTCTGCAGGCCGATGGAGGGGTAAGCTGCAAATATCTGCTCCGACGACATCGGGTTGTAAATGGCTGCCAGGTCGCGGTTCTGCTCGCGTGACCATGAGAACTCAGCTATCTGGTTTTCAACCTCAAGCGTCTTGGATGCAATCTCCTCGGCGTTCTCCAGATCGCAAAGGTTCAACACCTTGACCAGGAACTGTTGATAACCCTCCTTGAGGGCGGCATTCTCCTCTTTGAGGTAATAGTCGCGGTCACCCATACCAAGCCCTGCCTGGCCTAAATAGAGCACCTGCATGTCGCTGTTGGCGAGGTCAGCCTCAACACCGCTGACATAAAAACCGGCACCGGTACCTTCCAGGTTCATCTGCGCCAGAAGCTGCCAGAGTTCGTCCTTGGAATTGACAGCCTGTATGCGGGCTAAATCGGCCTTTATGGGCTCTGCGCCAAGGGCGTTGCGGGTGGTGGAATCGAGCGCCATCTTATAGAGGTCCGATATCTTCTGGTCCACACTACCCTTCTTGGCCTTCATATCCAGCATCGACTCAAACAGGTCGTTGAGCTGTTTCTGGTTGTTCTCGGCAATCACGTCAAAAGAGCCGAAGCGGGCAAACTCAGGCCGCAGCGGATTCTTAACCTGCCAACCGCCGGTTGCATACTGGTAAAAGTCAACCTTGGGGCTGACGGTAGTGTCAAGATTGGAGAGGTCAAGCGCAGGAGCCTTTTCTGCCTGCTGACCGCAAGAAGCCAATGCCATGAATGAAAGCATAATTGCAAAAAACTTTTTCATTGATATGTTGTTTATTTAATACTCAAACCGGGCGCAAATATAGTCATTATAGGCTATCGCTGGAATATCTCAGGATATTTGAAAATGAAATAGGTCGGGGTGCAGCTCCAGGCGTGGCAGTAGCTGTTAAGCGGATAGAAAGAATAGGGGGAATGAAGGTCGTCGGAGGGGTTGTACACCTCCCAGAATGTGTCGGCACCCTTGTTCACCATTCCGCCCCAGTAATCCACCATGGCCGCCTTTGCCTGCTCACCCATGCCGCATTGCATCATTGCCTCAAGCAGATAATGCATCGCGTATGGCGAATTGGCCCGCACCGCATCTTCCCGGGCCAGCACAGCCTCGAGGGCCTTACGCCCCTCCCTGGGTGAGAGGATGCCGCCTATCACCGCCCATATCTGCGCATGTACGGATACGGGAGAGCCATCCGTACTCTCCATCAAGCCCGACTTGCGGTTATAATAACGTGCCCGCACCCCCTTGCGTATCTTTGCCGCCAGAGCTCGACACTCTGCCACCTCGCTTTCGCGGCCGATACGCTCTGCCAGTTCACACGTCTGGCTGAGTGCAAACAGCATCGCCCCTTGGAAGGGCACCTCCAGATCCATCACCTGATGGTCAAAGAAGAGCCATGCTCTGCTGGCGCTGCATGTAAAATCGTCCCTGACACGGCCCAGTGCATCCTCTACCTGAAACTTTGCCACAGGCCAGAGATCCTGTGCGGTGGCGACATCACCGGTATCTTTCAGGTATTCCAAAAGCACGGAAGGATATAAAAGGCTGTAAGTAAGGCAATATGTCCCCCATTGCGGATGCGGCTCGGGTTCCTCGAACAAATCGGCCATCATACGGCCGTTACCGTCTGTCAGGCCGGCGAATAGATAGAGGCATCGCTTGGTGAGGTCATGATTCTGATAGGAATAACGTCCAGCCAGCGATTCCAGATAAAGATCGCCAATCCATAGCCTGCGGTCGCGCTTGGGGCCGTCCTCATACACCGTCTGCATACACTCGGCAAGTGTAGCCAGACTCACGCGGTTGATATCTTTGATAATCTGCGGGCAATCAGGACTGAGGGCAGTGCGGCACTCCCCGGCGGATGTGGCAGCCTCGCAGCGGACACCGTCCAGGGCAAAGTCAAAATTGCCGCCCATAAGGTCTATCCGCAGGTATCGGAAAGCCACCCGCCGCTCCAGGCGTATATCACGGTCTGCAGCGTATAGAGTCACCGTCTCGTCCTGCATCCAGGCCCGGGAGAGACTCCCACGCCAGGGGTCAAGCGGCACGTTCATCTCCCCGGGTGTCTCACCAAAGAAGAACTTGAGCCGCACCGGGGCATCCATGACGTCGCCCAGGGTTTTGAGCCGGAGCACCAGATGCCCGGTGATGTGCCGGCCAAAATCGAGTGTCACAGTACGCATCTGCCGGAAATTCATCTCACTTAAACTATCCGGAGAGGCTACAGGGACATATTTCCACCCCTGGAATGCGGCGGGATCCTCCACCGCCTCTACGATGGAGACCGGAGGCACCTCTGTAACATTCAACTCCGGCTTGCATTGCTCTGCTATGGCAAGCCATCTGGCGCGGTCTTGAGCAAAACGGTCCCCAGCCGCAGCCGTCAGAGCCGCCAAAGCCAGCAGTACCGTCGCAATCACCCTATATCTGTAGAAAGTCTTCATTCTGTTTTATTTTTACAAATGTAGCATAATAATGTGGTCCACAAGAATACAGAAGTTGTACGTTGTCTCTTTTTTTCCTAACATTGCAATGTATTATCAAGTAATTCAATATGAAAAAATTTCTCATTTTCTTGTTTATCCTGGCGATGCTCATGTCGTGTCAGGACAATACAATTACAATCAAGGGACACGTACAGTTCACAGATCCCGACATGCAGATGACATTGTTCCGGTTCAAGGACCATACAAGGGACACCATCGCAGTTGTTCCTGTCGATGAAAATCAGAATTACTCACTCACTGCAACAATAGAAGAACCAGGTGTTTACGTTCTCGATTGCGGCCATTGGGACAGGGTAAATCTCTGGGCAGAAGATGAAGACATGACCATAGATTTCCGCGGCCGTGACACTGCGAAGATTATTATCAAGAACCCTCCGTTCGTCATGATCAAGGACAGTCCCAAGAATGCGATTATGAACGACATGAATTTCAATGAATATCGCAACTATCAAATGATGATAGCCATCTCACAAGCTTCATATGCTGCCAATTTCGCTTCTGGCGGCGATAAGGACGCCCTTACAAAGAAACTCTATGACGCAAATTACGATGACGCCCTGGCCCGTGAGAAGTATTTTCTGGAGCGCTATAAAGGTGAGACAAGCACCCTTGCAGTTGTAAGGACCCTTGATCCCGTCAAGGATGAAGAACTTATCAACTCTGTTCTGGATGATATTGAAAAGGCACATCCCGGCTACAAACCCGCAGCAGAGATGCGCGAAGAAATGGCGATAAAGAGGGAGAACAAACTCAGGATGATGGAAGGCCAGCCGGCCCCCCTCTTCACCTGTCCTACCCCCGACGGAAAAGAAATCGGCCCTGAAACATTCAGGGGCAAGATTCTCCTCATTGATTTCTGGGCATCGTGGTGCGGCCCATGCCGCGGAGAGGTTCCCAATTTGAAGGAATGCTATGCAAAGTATAAAGACAAAGGCGTCGAGTTCCTGAGCGTTTCTGTTGACAAGAGTGAAGACGCCTGGCGCAAAGCCCTCGAAGAGGAGGGGATGGAATGGCCTCAGGCCCTTGCCCCCAAGGCAGGTGCCGCTGTTATGGACCTGTACCAGTTCAGCGGAATCCCGTTCATCCTGCTGCTCGACCAGGAAGGGACGATCATTGCCAAGCATTTGCGCGGAGAGGCAATCGGCAGGACCATAGGCGATCTTCTGGATGGCTTCAAACCCGGTGAAAGGGAGAAGTCAGAGCAAAAGGATGCTGCTCAGGCTGCTGCACCCGCAACTATGGCCCCCGCAACCACCATTGCTCCCGCAGCGCCCACCGCCCCTATGGGGGGAATGGTTCCTGCAACGCCTATCAAGAAAAATTAGTGCAATCTCAATAACCTACTAATATTTAACAAAGATGAAAAAACTTCTATCAGTTACTGCACTATTGTGCGTGATGCTGGCAATCTTCGGCTGCGATAAGCCCGAACCCGAGCCAGAGGTCTTCGGAGTCCTTACATTCTCCCTCACCATGCCTTCCGGGCAGACTTTGCAATGTGTCGTTGACCAGGATGCCAAAACCATAGTCAACTCCAGCGACCCTGTCGAGCCGGGTCTTCCCGCATCGCAGTATATCATGAAGATTAATTATACCGCAACCGTTGACACCGATATCAAACTGGACGGAGCAAGCATAGAGAGTGGTGTGACCACTGCCGATTTCTCTGCACCCGTGACCATCGTTGCCGTCAAAGGTGATAAGGAGATTTCATACACCGTCACTGTTATAGAGGATGCCAATGATGCCAGCCTGACATCTGGAAAGAGGGTTAACTCCGATATGACCGGATCTGGCTTCCCTGCAGCAGCATGGTTTGACGTGGCATTTTTCAAAGGTGAGTTTTTTGCCATCACTTCTTCCTACCCTGAAGGCACTGCCGATGAAAACCCCGCAAACTATGAGGTTTACAAGTCCGCTGACGGTATAGCATGGACAAAGGTAGAAACCAACATTCCCGTAGTTGGAGCATTTGGTGCAAGACTCGCTGTATTCAACGACAAACTCTGGAGCTTCGGCGGAGGATACCTCTACGGATCAGATGCAAACGGAATCGGTCCTGAATTGATGTGGGGCATGGCAGGATTCTTTGACATAGGCGCCTTCTACATCTTCTCCTCCCCTGACGGTGAAAACTGGACTCAGGAGACCGCAGTTGACGAAAGCGAAGTAGTGAGCGGCTATGTAGATTCCCGCATATTGAACATCAACAACAAACTCAACTACTTTGGCGGTATGGCAACGGTATTCGGCTCAATGCAGAAAACATACAACGTTGCTTCAAGCACAGACGGCTTCACATGGACCCCAGTGGGGGAGGTCGACCGGGCAAGCGCCGCTGCCACTATCGGTTGCGGAGCAATGTACGCTTTCAAAGGCACCCTCTATCTTGCTGGCGGATTCAAGAATTTCGTCAGCCCGGGCTATGGCCAGACCGCCGTTTACAGTTCTACAGACGGAGGTCTCACCTGGACCGAGGCGACTGCCGACGGAGGATTCGGTGCGATGTGGAATATGCGCGTGATTGGTACCGATGACGTCCTCTACATGGTCGGTGGTGAATATTATGAAAATGGAGAGCCTGATGCAGAAGGTAATTCCACCCAGTCCCTCACTACTTCCAACAAGATATATCGTTCTACTGACGGTGTGAACTGGACTGCTCTCGATGGAGAGAATGCATTGCCTGACACTTATGTCGGAAGGTCACGCCCTTGTCTGGTTGCAGACGGCGATATGCTCTGGATCTTTGGCGGTCGCGGGAACTGCACCGGTTATTATGGTGGTCCTTCTGCTGAAGACCAAATCATTTTCGATACCTGGAAGAAGAAAATCAAATAACACTGTTCACAGCGGATGAAGAAGTTTCTGTCATCCCTTCTGGCACTTGTACTGACCACCGTAACCTGGGCGCAGGTCCAGGTTACGGTGACGGGTACAGTGACCGACGAGAAGGACCAGCCCATAGCGGGGGTCGTGGTCTTTGAAGAAGGCACCCCGAATGCCACCTACACCGACGGCGATGGCAAGTACACCATTAAGCTCAATGTAGGCGGCATCCTTACCTTCTCCATGATAGGCTACGAGACCCACAAGGAAGCCCCGGGGAACCGTTCCCTGTTCAATGTAAAACTCCGGGAAGACACCGGCTTCCGTCTTCTCGAATCGGTCGTCACGGGTTACAGCACCCAGGATCGCAGAAACATCACCGGAGCGATGAGCTCCGTCAAGCTCCGCGAAGAAAAGTCGGCCGGCGCATCACTGGATCTGCTGCTTGCAGGACAGGCGCCGGGCGTTTTCGTCTCCGCTTCCAATGGTGGACTTGGCTCCGCCAACCTCCTTGTAATCAGGGGTGTGAGCTCAATTATGGGAGACAACAATCCCCTGTATGTAATAGACGGCGTGCCTATCTACGGCACCGACCGCGGCAGCAACTCTCTCAGCACCCACGGCGGTGCCATCAACGCCTTTGCGATGGGCAGTATGACCACAGGCGGCGGTTCGCTGCAATACAATTCCGATATGATCGACCAGACTTTCGAGAAGAATCCCCTTGCCACCCTAAACCCGGATGACATCGAATCCATCGAAATTCTCAAGGATGCCTACGCCACCGCCATCTACGGCTCGCGCGGTAGTGCCGGCGTCATCCTCATCACCACGAAAAAGGGTGCGCGGGAGGCGTCTCAGGTAACGGTCAATTACGGTATTTCTTTCGACCGTCCGATGGGCAAGATACCCACCCTCACCGGCGATGAGTACGCCAACATCTACTCGATGTACTACCCCAGCACGGGTTACAAATTCAAGAGCGGCGTAAACACCGACTGGGTGGACGCCATCACCCGCACCGCAATCAGCCACAACATGTCGGCCTCTGTTAACGGCGGTACGGACAAGATAAATTACTTCATAAGCCTACGGTATTCCGATACCGATTCATACGTCATCAACAACGATATGCAAAGCTACAACGCCCGCATCAACCTGACCTCCCAGATCAGCAGGTACATGAGCGTCGGGGCCAACATGTCGATGACAAAGATGTACAACCATGCGTTGGAGGCCTCCAAAATCTACAATCTTGCGCTCAAGAACGCCCCCAACGTCCCCATTTACGAAGAGAACGGCGATTATCACTACGGCTTCGGACCTTATAACTCGATAGGTTATGTGGATGCCTACAACCCCGTTGCCAGCGCCTACGACAACATCTGCACCCTTCAGGATACCCGCGCAGTGGGCAATATATACGCAGAACTCAAGCCCGTCAAATGGCTCGCTCTCAAAAGCGAGATCGGTATGGACCTGAACAACAGCGTGACCTACACCAAGAAAAGCGAGCTTCCGGAATCCATCGCCGCCAGCATACCCAACAACCAGGCCTCTGAAACCACCGGGAATAATTTTCGGTTCGTGAGCAACAACACCGCCAACTTCAACTTTGAGTTTCCCGGTAAAAGCTTCTTGCAGGGAGTCATCGGAGAGAGCTACGAAACCTCCGACGAGTATGCCTGCTCCGTCTACGGGTCGGACTTTTTCAGTCCCCAGCTGATTGGCGTCGGCGCCGCCCAGAACAAACGCGTAACCAACGCCGGCAGCAGCAAATGGGCCCTTCTGTCGGCCTTCTCCCGCATCAATTACACCCATCATCAGAAATACATTCTGGGCTTCACCCACCGTCTGGACGGATCCTCCCGGTACAATCGCAATCACAGGTTCCTGAGCACTCCGTCCGTTTCTGTCGGCTGGAGGATTTCCGAAGAGCCGTTCGTGAGAAAGCATATGCCTTGGATAGATGATTTCAAGGTCCGCGGCTCCATCGGCTGGCAGAGCAAGGACGCCTATAACAGCTATTACGGTGCGCAGGCCACATACGTCTTGAGCAACATCGCCTATGGCGGCAACGCATATCTCAAAACCTCCCAGCCCGGCAATGTAAATCTTGACTGGGAAAAGACCATCACTTACGACGCCGGCCTCGATGCCATCTTCTGGGACCGCAGGGTAGAACTGACCCTGGACTGGTACTACCGCAAGACCGTCGACATGCTGTTCGGCTCAGACGTTCCCGCCTACACCGGCTATACAAGTCAAGACCAGAACATCGCAGACATGCGCAACACAGGCATCGAGATGAGGCTGGTGGCCACCTGGCTCCGCACCAGGAACTGGGGCGGCCTGACTACTGTCAATCTCTCCCGCAATACTAATAAAATCCTGAAACTCAATCTGGCCGGCGACCAGCTTGACCAGATGAATTCGACCTTCAAATATTACACAGTCGGCGGTCCCGTAGCTCAGTGGTATCTGCACCAGTGGGCTGGTGTTGACCCCGACACCGGCAATCCGTTGTGGCTCTACAACGACGGTACGACTAGGACAACGCCTCCTGCGGCCGACTGGACAGATTCCAACGGCAACAAAAAAGTGATGGGTGTCGCCATCCCAACCTTCTACGGAGGTCTTACAAACACTCTCACGTACAAGGGTTTTGAACTCACCACATTGCTTACCTTCTCTGTGGGCGGACGTATGATAAACGCCACCAAGGCTGACCTGATGACCTACACCAGTTCCAATGCATATAACCTTCACAAAGACATGCTCAAGCTCTGGCAGATGAAGGGACAGCAAACCGACGTACCGGCGCTCAAAAACACCTCCATCATTGGCAACTACGACTACACGTCGGCTGTTACCACCACCCGTTACCTTGAAAGCAGCGACTACCTGCGACTGAAGAACCTGGAGCTGGCGTGGTCCATGAGTCCTGAAACTCTCAAAAAGACCGGTTTCCTGACATAGCTTAAATTCTATATTCTTTGCACCAATCTGGTGACTTTTACAAAATATTCCGGTCTTGATCCCGAGTCCAGCGCCTTCGGCTCCTCGGCTATATCTTCCGGTTACGATTATATGACGATGCCGCAGTCCCGCAGCATCCAACTTGGAACCCGCATAAGTTTCTGATGGCTATGAAAAAGAACTTTTACACATTGATTCTGATTGCGGCCCTGTGTTCCTGCAACCTTGACCTGGCCCCCGAAAACGTGATGGTGGACCAGACAGTTTATTCCGAACCAAAGACGGCACAGGCGGCCCTTAACGGAGCCTATGTCCGTATGAACATATTCATGGCCGGCGCACCTGAAGATCAGAACAATTACGCCTACTCTTCATACGCCTGGCTGGCCGGTGACATCGGCACGGAGAATCTCAAGACCCGCGAAGGCGGATCCTCCAGCCAGATAGCCCTTGAAGAGGGCGAATACGACCACAGCGTCAGGGACGGAGATATCCTTACCTCCTGGCGCAAGGGATACAACGCCATCGACTATGCAAACAACATTATCGACGGAGTAACCCGATACGGAAATCTTGAAAACGCGGAGAACAAGCGCATTATCGCCGAGGGACGTTTCCTGCGCGCCTTCAATTATTTCAATCTGCTCAAGATGTTCGGCGACGGCGCCCTCACTGGCAACGGCGACGGACTAGGCCTCATAATCCGTGACAAGCCATATGACGGCTACAATCCGGAACAGATACAGACCCGCTCTACGGTAAACCAGACCTGGAATTTCATTATCAGCGACCTGGAGCAGGCAATCCCTGACCTGCCGGAGACACCTTCTGCAGCTTCCGGACGTTATGTTGCAACCGCCCCGGTGGCCAAAGCTCTCCTCTCCCGCGTGTATCTTTACAAAGGGAGTTACACAAACGATCTGGAGTGTATGACCAAGGTCATCGAATATGCCACCGACGTAATCGGATGTGAAGGCTACATCTTTGACAATACTTCCACGGTACACCACCACGCTATCTTCCCTTCCAACGAATACGACTCCAGCCTGGCCTCATCTTACCCTGACCCTGTCGCAAGATCGGCCGAGATTATCTTTTACCAGCCGAGCCGCATCAGCACGGAACTATATCCCAACGGCATAAGCAGCGTACTTTATAACAAAAGAACCCTTTTTATTGAAGACAGCTACCCTGCTGCCACTTATACCGAGGGAGATCTACGAGGAATGGTTGAGGACTCTGCTGACTGTATGATTGGGCAAGGCAGCACCAGTTATTACCCGCAGGACATTACTACCCTCAAGTTCACCAACAACGCAGGTTATGACGATGTCATCTTTATCAGGCTTGCAGAGATCAAACTGAACCTTGCGGAGGCTCTGGCGCGGAGGGACGGAATAACCGACGAAGCGCTCAAACAACTCAACGATATCCGCCGCAGGCCATTCTCCCCCGACAAGAGGCCGGCATTCCTCACCGCCGCAGACTTTATCGGAAAGGATGATTTCATTAACGAAGTCCTGACCGAGAGGAACCGCGAGCTCGCTTTCGAGAGTCACCAACGCTGGGATCTGATACGCACTGGGAGGCCGCTCAGGAATACCTCTTTATCAGATGCCCAGAAGATACTTCCTATTCCTGATTACGAGGTCAATATCTCAAAAGGCAAGATAGAACAGAACACTGCGTTCAAATAGTCTTAAAATCAATAATAATCCGCAACATTATATCATGGTTCATACCATCCTTACTACAGTTTTATCTTTTTTGATTGCCCAGGCCTCCCCCACCGTTATGTGGAAAGCGGCCGTAAACCATATTCAAGACAACAATTACCAGCTGGTTCTGACAGGAGAAGTGGCCGAGGGCTGGTACGTTCACCCGATGGCCGACGAATATGTGGGAACCAAGCTGGAATTTGCACCGGCAGAGGGTATAAGCCCTGCTGGCGAACCAGTGGAGGAGTTTACTCCTGCCGACTATAAGGGCGAAACCGTTGTAACAGGCAATTATTTGCTGCGCCAGGATCTGGAGATTACTGGATCGGGCCAGATAGCCGTGGACGGAACAGTTACCTGGAGCGCATGCAGCGGCGACGAATGCAATATGCCTGAGGAATATGCGTTCAGCGTACCGGTGGAAGTTGCCGGTCAGGCCGGCAATGACGATGTTGCGGCTGCCGGCAAGCAATCTGGCGGCAAAGGGCTCTGGGCGCTGATTCTGGAGGCGATTCTCTGGGGCTTTATGATGCTGCTGACCCCCTGCGTCTTCCCCATGGTACCGATGACGGTGTCGTTCTTTTTGAAACGCTCCGGCAGCGCCTCCAAGGGACGATGGAATGCACTGCTTTACGGCATTTTCATTGTGCTGATATACACCGTTCCCATCTGCCTTATCATAGGTCTGACATGGGCGTTTGGAGGCGCCACCGTCACCGCCGACATCTTCAACTGGCTCTCTACCCACTGGCTCCCCAATATCATTTTCTTCATAATCTTCATGCTGTTTGCCGCATCGTTCTTTGGGGCATTTGAGATTACTCTCCCCTCAAAGTGGACCAACAAGGCCGACAGCGGAGCCGACAAGGGGGGCCTGCTTGGAGTATTCTTCCTGGCACTCACCCTCGTTCTGGTGAGCTTCAGCTGCACAGGGCCGATTGTGGGCACAGTGCTCATCAAGAGTACTCAGGGCGAGTTCTGGACCCCTATGGTCACTATGCTGGCTTTCAGTATCGCCTTTGCCCTGCCCTTCACCCTTCTGGCGTTCTTCCCCTCCTTCCTGGACAAACTGCCAAAGAGCGGAGGATGGCTCAACAGCGTCAAGGTGGTACTGGGCTTCATAGAGATTGCACTGGGTTTGAAGTTCCTCTCCGTGGCAGACCAGACCTATCACTGGCACCTGCTGGACCGCGAGGTCTACCTGGCAATCTGGATAGTATGCTTCACCCTGCTGGGGCTCTACCTGCTGGGCAAGATCCGGTTTAAATACGATTCTCCCTTGGAATACCTTTCGGTGGGGAGACTCGCTCTGGTGATAATTGATTTCGCGTTTGTAGTGTATATGATACCGGGTATGTGGGGCGCACCTCTAAAGGCGCTCAGCGGCTACCTGCCACCCATCCAGACCCAGGACTTTGTGCTGGGCAGATATACTCCTGCGCCCGCTGACGAAGGAATTGCGGTCCTTGACGCACAAGTCGCCCTGCCCCACGGCCTGGCCGGCTACAACAACCTGGACGATGCCATCGCTGCAGCTGCCGCACAAGGCAAAAAGGTATTCGTGGATATCTCAGGCCACGGCTGTGTCAACTGCCGCGAGATGGAGACCCGCGTATGGAGCGACCCGGAGGTGCTCAGGCGCCTGCGCGACAACTTTATTATCGCCACCCTCTATGTAGATGACAAGACGCCGCTCCCCAAAGAGAAGTGGGTCACCAACAGCAGCGGAAAAGTGCTAAAGGATGTGGGCCGCGTCAATTCCGACTTTGTGCTGAACCGCTTTGGCGTCAACTCCCAGCCCAACTACTTCATACTGGACAGTGAAGGTAACACCCTGGCCGGCCCCCGCGGCTACAATCTCGACGTCGCCGACTTCGCCCGCTTCCTGGATCAGTAGCCACCTTCAGGTGGCCGGCGCTCTGCGCCGCAGAGGTCTTAGGGGGCAGAGCCTTATCCAATAAGAATACCATACAGAGGAGAAGCGTTTTAAAAAAAGAAAAAGCGCCAT
>JAGABI010000054.1 GCA_017614715.1 Bacteroidales bacterium
CAGGGTACCGTTGGTTTGCGTAAACACCTGTCGTTCAATTGCGCAGTTATTCTGTAACGGGTCGAATAGAAAAACCGCGGTAGCGGCTGCTACTTGTGGTGTGGACATTGGATGAGCTATTGCCAAAGTTGACGTTCCACGCGGAACTCGAAATGTTCGTGAGAGTTGAAGACCAGTAGTAGCCGCGGGTGCCGGCGCTGGAGACTGTAGTGAACATGTAGCCAGCAGCGGGCAGGAATATGCTGTTTTCGTTAGGTCCGATGACAAGCATTCCGGCTACACCATTCTCTGTGGTCCAGGTCCATGAGCATGACCCTATGAGTTCATTCCACTCATCGGCGGTCGGAATACGCCAACTGCCACCCAAATTGACGCATGCAGCATCTTCCTCAGGGTCGAGGATGTCCTTGTAGTCAACTGTACCCTCACTAGGATTAATAACATATTTAGAGAAAGGCCCGTCTTGACTGGTGCCGAATTGATAAGTAGACCAGGAATAACCATCATCCTTGGGCTCTGTCTCGCCCCAGGCAAAGTAATCACCAAACTCCTCAGGAGCAGTTGCTCCGAGGTTGCAGGTTGCCCACTTCAGACCGGAACCCAAACCAAGGTCGACGGCGATTTGTTTGTTAATTATTTACTTGCAAAGAAATTATCCCATCATATGTACGCATTTCATTTAGCAATTACAACTGTTTCCTGCTCCAGTTTGTCAACTATTTTATGATTAGTTCCGGGTTGTTAGTATCTTTGTATCACTATGAAAAAGACTCTCTTCACTATTGTGCTGCTGATGGTGATTGCGGCACTCCCGTTGAATGCACAGAAAAAGTATGAGGCAGAGAAGCTGGAGAAATGTGACCCATACATGAAGGCGCCGGGCGGCTACGGCTATCTGGCCAAAAGCGGACCCAAGGCCGATGTCTGGTGGGCTGAGGGCGTGTACAAACCGATGAAAGACACCCCCGTGGCTACGCGCGAGGGACGCAAGATAAGGTTAACAACTGCAAAAAATGAATACGAATCTTTTATCGTCGTGGTCAGTCCAAAGGACTCTATCAGAAATGTTAAAGTTGCTCTCCGAGGCTTGCCGAAAGGGGTCGAGGCCAAGGTGCGCAAGGTAGAGTACGTAAATGTAAACACCCCCAGCGACTCGTTTGCATACACCGGCCAGTGGCCCGACCCGCTGCCTCTGTATGACGTGGCTGAGGACCTGCCTGCCGGCGAAAACACATCGTTCTGGATCACCATTAAGACGCCCGAAAACCGCCGCAAAGGCACTTATCGCGGCCGCGTGGTGCTCAAGGGCGACGGGTGGAAGGTGAAGATTCCGCTCCGCGTAAAGGTGCGCCCGTTTGCGCTCCCCAAAAACACCAGCGTCTCCAGCGGCTACGGCTTGTGGTTCGATTTTGTAAAGGAATACGAAAACCTCAAGACCATAGAGCAGCAGAAGGAGGTCTTCTACAAGTATCTAGATACATATCTTGAGTATAGAATATCGCCTTACGACCCGTTCCTGTATGCCCCCATAGTCACCACCATCAAAGACGACGGCACTGTTGACCTGGACTTTACCGAGTTCAACAAGGTGGCGGAGAAATACTTTGGCGAGGGCGGCTTCAATTCTTTCTCAGTGAATGTAGAAGGACTGGGCAGTTGCGGCCCCGCCGGCTACCGTCGCGGCGTGTTTGGCGGCTATGAGCTGGGCACGCCGGAGCACGAAGCGCTGATGGCAGATTATCTGCCCAAGCTGCAGGCTGGCCTGGAGGCGGCGGGAGTGCTGGACAAATGTTACATCTACTGGGGCGATGAGCCGCTGGAGCCAGCATACTCATACATCCGCGAGGTCCACACCCTTATGAAAAAATACGCGCCTCGCATCCGCACCTTCATGACGGAGCAGGTCACCTGGCTGGAGAAGCCGGCCGACTTTGATGTGGGGGACGTCACCGACATCAGCTGCGTGAGCTGGAACTGCTTTGACAACCACCCCAAGGTGTTTGACTACAGCGGTCCCGGGCAGGAGGTCTGGAACTACCTCTGCTGCGCCACCAAATACCCCTACTTCACCGATTTCATAGACCATAACGGCATCGACATGCGGCTGTGGCTCTGGGCGACCTATATGTACGGCATGAAGGGCATCCTCATCTGGGGCTCCACCTACTGGAACTCCGCCTGCGTTATGCCGGAAGGGCAACTGATGAACGTCTGGGACACGCCAGACTGCTACGGCATCGGCAAGAACGGTCCCGAATTCTTTGCCTCTGGCGACGGCATCCTGTTCTACCCGCACAACCGCCAGCCCAACGAGGACAAGACCACCGCCTTCACCGGCGACCCCATCCCCTGCATCCGCCTGGAAATCAACCGCGACGGCATCGAAGACTTTGAATATCTTAAGATGCTGGAGGAACGCCTCCCCCGCATGAGCGAGGCCGATGCTGCAGCCGCCCGCGACCTGATGGTGCTCCCCGAGTCCGTCTTTATGGACGACGACGCCGACCATCCAGAGAAATACTACATCCAGGACCCCCAGTTCCTGCTGGAACGCCGCGAGCAAGTTGCCGCGCTGATAGAGAAGTATTTATAAGAACCGACCGGGGCCCTATCCTACTGCCAATACTATTGCAGGATCGATATTCAGGCGGGTTGAAATCCTCCGGGCTTGCTCGAACGTAGGGTTTGCTTTGCCACTTAATATAGCACTCAGACGGGGGGCGGTGATGCCCAGTATTCCCGCCAGTTCTTTCTGACTCCAATTATTCTCGGCCAGGCGGGAGTTAATAACTGAAGGGAGCGAGGGCACCTCTATAGGGAAATGCTCTTTTTCATAATCTTCAACCCACGATGACAGCAAATCCAACTCCAACAAACGGGGATCGTCATCCGGAGTATTATCGTCGGTGGCAAAAAACAGCTCGTCGATTCTGGCCATAATTGCCTTATATTGCTTATCGTCAATGATTGGTGACATATTCCTCATCCTTTATATGGTTGAAACATCTATTCTTTCATAATCGTCATGCGTTCCCACAAACCTGATATAAGCCAATTTAGGGGGGAACTTGATGGCCACCACCAGCCGATAATGATTTCCTTTGATGTTAAAGACGTATCGCTGATTCCCCACATAATCCACCGAGTTGAAATCATTCCTTATATCGGCAAATGAACACCACTGCGCCCTGCAAACTCTGACGTACCACTCTCTTAGCGGGAGTTCCGCATCCGGATGTACTGTCCAGAAACCTCTCAGGGTTGATATGGCTATAACACGCATAGCGCAAATATGGCAATTATCAAATTAATAACAAAATTATTTTAATAATAATCTGCTCCAAAACGGGTTGGAAAGATTCGTTGACAGCGCCTTTCTCTTGCGTCTCGCCAATTTCGGTTGTATCTTTGTATCACTATGAAAAAGATTATCCTCTCTATTATGCTGCTGATGGTATTGGCAGCCCTTCCGTTGAACGCACAGAAAAAGTTTGTTGCTGAAAAACTGGACAAGTGTGACCCGTACATGAAAGCCCAGGGGGGGTACGGGTATCTCGTAGAAAACAATTCCAAGGCGGCCGTATGGTGGGCAGAGGGGTGCTACAAGGTGTTCAAGGACACTCCAGTGGCAAAGCGCCGCGCCGGCACCATTAAACTATCCACCGCTGCCAACGAATACGAATCGTTCATAGTTGTGGTCAATCCCAAGCAGGAGCTTCGCAACCTCAAGGTGGAGGTCAGCGGCATGCCTTCCGATATAGAAGCGACGGTGCGCAAGACCGAATATGTAAACGTGTTCTACAACAGCGACAGTTTCGGATTCCCCGGCCTGTGGCCCGACCCGCTGCCGCTTTACGACGCTCCCGCCAATGCCCCGGCAGGTGAGAACACATCGTTCTGGATTACCCTCAAAACTCCCGCAGGGCATGCCGCTGGCAGTTACTCCGGCCGCGTTACCCTCTCTGCCGACGGCGGATGGAAAGTCTCCATGCCGGTCAGCGTGAAGGTGCGCAACTTTACCCTGCCCCAGCGCCCCAGCGTGAACGCTGATATGGGCCTCTGGTTCTGGGTAGTAGAGAAATACGAAAACCTCAAAACAGAAGAGCAGAAGCAGGAGGCGTATGACAATTATATGCAGGCCTTCAAGGATTATCGCATCCAGGTCCGCGACCCCTTCTATCGCACCCCCATACTATACAACTTCAGCCCGACCACCTGGAGCGGCGGATACTACGACAGCCGTCGCGCCAAGGAGGGCAAATACTCCTACGTGCTTGAGGACAACTCGGTTACCCGAAACACAGAGGGCTCCTATTCAAGGCAGTTGATCCCGGTGGACAGCAGCCACCCGTACAAACTCTCCGCATGGGCTGTGAGCGACACCCTGGTTTACACCCATATCCTGGTGGAGAGCTACGATGCCGATAAAAAGCTCATCCCCTATCGCAACAATTTCCAGTGGGTGGACACCGAGAAGGAGTGGAAAGAGTACTTTGTGGACCTGGAGCATCTTGACCCTCGCACCAAATACCTGAAGATCCGCCTGTTTGGCGGCGGAGCATGCTCCAACGGCGTCGAGACCGGCACAACATGGTGGGACGACGTGCAGCTGACAGACCTTGCCACCGGCGAAAACATCTTCCCGGAGGGCAACTTTGAGGTCGATCCCGAATCAATCACCGTAGACATCGATTTCACCAATTTTGCCAAGGCTGCCAAAAAATATTATAACGACGACAGCTTCCGCTATTTCACCATCCCCATCGCGGGCATCGGCGACGTCAACTTTGACAACTCCCGCCTCGGATACCTGTGCGGCTTCCAGCAGGGCTCTCCGGAATATGAGATGCTCATGGGCAAGAGCCTGAGCAAACTCCAGGCCGGCCTCAAGGAGCTTGGCCTGCTTGACAAAGCGTACGTCTACTGGGGTGACGAGCCCAATCCTCCCGCATATCCCGTACTCTACGACACACACCGCCTGCTCAAGAAATATGCCCCCGGTATCAAGACTTTCATGACCGAAATGAGCACCTGGCGCGGGCATGCCACCGACAGCCTGGACATAAGCGACTGCACCGACATCAGCTGCGTGAGCTGGGACTGCTTTGAGAACCACGACATTATCAAGAACTATCAGGTTCCCGGCAAGGAGGCATGGAACTACCTCTGCTGCGGCACCAAGTACCCCTATTTCTCTAACTTCGTAGACCACAACGCGATAGACATGCGCATCTGGCTGTGGGCATCGTACCAGTTCGGCTTCAAGGGTATCCTCATCTGGTCCAGCACCTCCTGGAACTCATCCACCGTATCGCCCGCCGGCACGCTGCAGAACCAGTGGGAAGACCCCTACTGCTTTGGCAGCAGCCACCAGATGATACAGAGACTGCTCGCCTGCGGCGACGGCACGCTGTTCTACCCCCACAACCGTCACCCCAACGAGGACAAAACCACCGCGTTTACCGGCTACCCCATCCCTTGCGTCCGCCTGGAGATTCTCCGCGACGGCATCGAGGATTTTGAATACCTGACAATGCTTGAGGAGCGCATCCCCCGCATGAGCGCATCTGACGCGGCCAAGGCCCGCGCCCTGCTGGTTCTCCCCGAGGAGGCATACAAAGACGACAGCCTGGACGACCCCGAGGCCTACACCATCCAGGATCCCCAGATCCTGTTCCAGCGCCGCGAACAGATTGCCACCCTCCTGGAAAAGTACCGATAAACCCCTTCCGTGGCAGCAACCCTGTTGATACACAACGTTTTACAACATCTTGCTTGCGCATTTTTACACAAGCGACTTGCCATAAAGCACTGATACTCAGGGACGATGCCGCCACGAGCAGAATCCTTCGCAATGAAAGCCATGCTCTGCCGCCTTCGGCAATCACAAGCGGACACAAAGGCACAACAAGGGGCTCCAACAGCACCACATACGCTTTGGAGCCCGATATCAGACTCTAGAGCGGACACCCCCGGCAATAATAGTTCCAGAAGCCCTTCCAGTGGAGGCCCCTCCGCGCGTGATTGCCAGAAAAGTCTTCGTAACTTTGTAACACTATGAAAAAGGTTATCTTTACTACACTACTGCTGACATTATTCGTGACTTCCCATGCCTCCGCCAAGGAGTGGAAAGCGGAGAAGCTGGACAAGTGCGACCCCTATATGAAGGCCCAGGGGGGCTACGGATACCTCATCAAAAACACTCCAAAGGCCGATATATGGTGGGCCGAGGGGTGCTACAAAGTGATGAAGGATACCCCGGTGGCAAAGCGCCGCGGCAGCACCGTGAAGATGTCCACCGCCCGCAACGAGTACGAATCGTTCATCATTGTGGTCAATCCAAAGCTGGAACTCAAAGGGCTCAAGGTCACCCTCAGCGGTCTGCCGGAAGGCATCGAGGCCACTATCCGCAAGACGGAATATGTGAATCTGTTCTATAACAGCGACAACTTTGGTTTCCCGGGCTACTGGCCCGACCCGCTGCCGCTGTATGAGGCTCCACAGGACGCCCCCGTCGGCGAGAATACCTCCTTCTGGATTACCCTCAAGACCCCGAAAGAATTTGCAGCCAAGAACTTTAGCGGCAACGTGACCCTCTCCGACGCCTCCGGCTGGAAGGTATCGGCCCCGGTCAGCGTCAAGGTGTGCAATTTCTCCCTACCCGACCGCCCCAGCTGCAACGCCGATTTCGGCCTCTGGTTCAACCAGGTCATCCAGTACGAAAACCTCAACACCCCGGAACAGAAGCGCGAGGCCTTTGACAATTATATCAAGGCCTTCAACGATTATAAGATCCAGACGCGAGACCCCTTCTTCCTGAATCCGATAAAGTACAACGTCACACAACCGGAGTGGACAGGCGGCTTCTACGACAGCAGCACCGCCGCGGAGGGCAAATACTCTTACGTGGTCTCCGACGGCACTGCCGGTGGCAACGTGGAGGCTGTGTGGGTTCCCAAGTTTATCCCGGTAAAGGGCGATGCCCAATACCGCATCTGCGTCAGCGCAAAATCTACAGAAGAGACCACCACCCAGCTGATTGTCGACTGCTTTGACGCCGACCGCAACCCGCTCACCTTCCGGCGCCGCTTCAAGCATCTGGACATGAATACCGAGTGGCAGGAGTTTACACTGGATATTGACCATCTGGATCCGCGCACGGCATACATCCAGGTGCGGCTCTTTGCGGCAGGCTACCTCGCCTCGGGAGGCGACACCGGCACCACATGGTTCGACGATATCAAGGTGATTGACTGTGCCACCGGCGAGAACCTCTTCCCGCAGGGCAACTTTGAGATAGATATCGACAAAATCAAGGTGGATGTAGATTTCACCGAATTCAACAAGGCGGCAGCCAAATACCGCGATGTAGAGGGGATGCGCTATTTCTCCGTGAGTATCATCGGCATAGGCAGCGTCAACTTTGGCAATTCCTGGCCGGGCAATATCGGCGGCTTCAAGCAGAGCACACCGGAGTACGAGAAGCTGATGGCCAGTTGCCTGACACAGTTGCAGGCGGGTCTCAAAGCGGCCGGGATGCTGGACAAGGCTCTGGTCTATTGGGGCGACGAACCCATGCCCCCGGCATATCCGCTGCTGGAGGATACCCACAACATGATCAAGAAATATGCTCCGGGAATCCGCACCTTCATGACCGAGCTCATCACCTGGCGCGAGCGCCGGTACGACACCATGGACATTAGCGGCACCACCGACATCAGCTGCGTGAGCTGGGAGTGCTTCGAGAATCATGACGTCATCAAAAAATATCAGCAGCGGCCGGAACAGGAGCCCTGGAACTACCTGTGTGCCATCACTCACCACCCCTACTTTACCGATTTCATAGATGCCAACGCCATTGATATGCGCATCTGGCTGTGGGCGTCATATATGTACGGCTTCAAGGGGATTCTGATGTGGTCCTCCACGGACTGGAACTCCGGGAGCCAATACACCGGCGGCAAACTGCAAGACCCTTGGGAAGAGCCCTACTGCTTCGCGTACAGCGACCAGCTCATCCAGCGGCTGCTGGCTGTGGGCGACGGCATCTTCTTCTACCCCCACAACCGGCATCCCAACGAGGACAAGACCACCGCATTTACCGGCTACCCTATCCCCAGCCTCCGTCTGGAGACACTTCGCGACGGCATCGAGGACTTTGAATACCTGACAATGCTGGAGGCAAAGATTCCGCAGATGAGCGCTTCCGATGCCGCCAAAGCCCGCAAGCTGCTGGTCCTCCCGCCAGAAGTCTTCATGGACGACAATCTTGAAACCACCGACGTCTGGGTCATCCAGGACCCCCAGTTCCTCTTCCAGCGCCGCGCCCAGATCGCCAGCCTGTTGGAGAAATACCGATAAAGATCCCGTGGCAGCATCCATACTGATACACAGTGCTTTACAACATATCGCTTGCGCATTTTCACACAAGCGACTTTCCGTAAAATGCTGACAATCAAGACACATGCTGCCACGGGCAGAAACCGTCGCAACGAAAGCCATGCTCTGCCGCCTTTGGCAATCACAAGCGGACGCGAAGGCACTATAAGGGGCTCTGACAGCACCATATCCGCTTTGGAGCCCGATATCAGACTCCAGAGCGGACACACTCGGCAAAAATAACCCCAGAAGCCCTTCTGGTGAAGGCCCCCTCCGCGCGTGATTGCCAGAAATTGAACGATACTACGGACCAAGCAGCCCACTTGTTGAATGCCGGAAAAGTCTTCGTAACTTTGTAACACTATGAGAAAGATTATCTTTACAACACTACTGCTGACATTATTCGTGGCTTTCCATGCTTCCGCCAAGGAGTGGAAGGTAGAGAAGCTGGATAAGTGCGACCCGTATATGAAGGCGCAGGGCGGCTACGGCTACCTCATCAAGAATACTCCGCAAGCCGATGTCTGGTGGGCGGAGGGGATATACAAGGTGATGAAGGATACCCCTGTGGCAAAGCGCAAAGGCGCCACCGTCAAAATATCCGCCGCCCGCAACGAGTACGAATCGTTCATCGTCGTGATCAATCCCAAACAAACCTTAGGCAACGTGCAGATTGAAGTAGAAGGCCTCCCAGACGGCATCACCGCCACCATCCGGGAGGTGGAATATGTAGAGACATATTACACCAACGACGACTACGGCTG
This sequence comes from Bacteroidales bacterium, assembly GCA_017614715.1. Lineage (GTDB taxonomy): Bacteria > Bacteroidota > Bacteroidia > Bacteroidales > UBA932 > Equibacterium. The sequence goes on from JAGABI010000054.1 coordinate 9,144, forward strand.
GCCAGGGCTCTGGCCCGACCCCCTGCCCCTTTACGAGCCCAAGGACCTCAACCCGGGTGAAAACCACTCATTCTGGATTACCCTCTACACCCCGGCAGGGCAACCCGCCGGCAAATACACCGGCACGGTATCCATCTCAGATGCCTCCGGGTGGAGCGTCTCCACGCCCATAGCCCTCCAGGTCCGCCCCTTCACCCTTCCCGCCACCCCTACCCTTCACTCCGGCTTTGGGCTCCGCTTTGACCACGTTATACAGTACGAGAACCTGAAAACCAGGGAGCAGCAGGAGGAATCGTTCCAAAACTATATGGAGACCTACCGGGACTACCGCATCAGCCCTTCATACGCCCCGTTCTATCTCACCCCCGCCATCTTCAGCTACTCCGGGATAGACTGGAAGGGGGGCACCTTTGACCCCGACCACAAGGCTGGCGGCAGATATTCATACGTAGTCGCCGACAGCTCATACGATAAAAATGTCTCCGCACAGGCCACCGATGGCTTAATCCCCGTATGTCCCGGCACCAAATACCAGATAGTGTTTGACAACCGCAGCGACGGCCCTGCCAACTCTACTGTCAGGGTCGACTGCTACGACTCCGACCGCAACAAACTCCCATACCGCAGCCACTTCCTGCACTTTGCCACCGGCAGTGAATGGAAGAGTGACACACTTACAATAGAGCGCCTGCCCCAAGAGGCTGCATACGCATCACTCCTTCTGTACGGGGCCACCGCCGTAATCGGCGGCGAGACCACCGGCCGCACTTGGTACGACAATATCCGCTTCACAGACCTCTCCACCGGAAACAACCTCCTTCCGCAGGGCGATTTTGAGCCTGACCCATCCCGGTTCAAGGTTAACATTGACTGGAGCATTTTTGAGAAGACTGCCGCCAAATACTATGGAGACACCCCCTGGTTCACAGGATTCACTTTTGACATCCCGGTGCTGCACAACGCCTGCGGCTTCCCCTTTGGCACAGAGGAGCACGAGAGGCTTTTCAAGGACTGCGTGCAGCAGGTTGAGGCCGAATTTGAAAAACTGAATCTTTTGGACAAAGCGTATCTGTATTGGGTGGATGAACCTTTCCCCGACGCCTACCCGGGCATACGCGCCACAAACGCCCTGATAAAGAAATATGCACCCCGCCTGCGGCCTTTCTTAGCCGAGCAGTTCCCCTGGCTGGTAGGCAACGAGAACGACCCGAGGCTGGACATAGTTGATGTCACCGACATTTTCTGCGTTAGCTGGAACTGCCTTGATGACCACGAAAAGGTAGAGAGGGTCCACAAGATTCCGGGCAAAGAGGTCTGGACATACCTCTGCACCGCGACCCGCGCCCCATTCTTCACCAATTTCATAGACCATGACGGCATTGACATGCGGATGTGGATTTGGGCAACCCGCACACTCGGCTTGAAAGGCATCCTTATCTGGCGCAACAACTACTGGACAGCCCTCGCCGCCAGCGAGGAGGGGGCATTCAAGAGTGTCTGGGAAGAGCCTGCCAGCTTTATAAGCGGCGAGGTCGGAGCCAGAAACTATGAGATGGATCAGAAAATCTGGGGCAACGGAGACGGCATGATGTTCTACCACAACAACCGCAAGCCAGGCATAGACCGCGACACACCATACACCGGCCGCCCCATCCCATGCGTCCGTCTGGAGATACTCCGCGACGGTATAGAGGACTATGAATACCTCACCCTTCTGGAAAAGACAATCCCCGCGATGAGCAAGACCGATGCCGCCAAGGCCCGCGCCCTGCTGACCCTCCCCCGTGATGTTTTCCAGGATGACGACGCCACCCACGGCGAAAAGTATTATATCAAAGACCCGCAGTACCTCCTCCATCGCCGCGCACAGATTGCCAGCTTACTGGAGAAATACCTATAGGGCAGAAGAAGGCCGAAAGCATGAAGGGGCATGCGAGCGGCGCTAGCGAAGCCAACGGTGCGGATGAACGAGGAGCAACAACCAAGCCGTTAGGCTTGTGGTGTTGCGACGAAGAGAAGACGCAGCACGTAGCGCACAAAAACGCCGGCCATGCGAGGGATGTCTGAGCGAAGCGAGTCCCCGAGCATAGTGCTAACAATCGCCTGCAGGCGATAGCGAAGGCTGAGCGGGGTTGGATTGCGAGATAGCAAAGCCGAAGCGGCGGGTCTGGGCAGCGCCCAGTATTATTAGGACAGCGAGCAGGGCCTTCATGCGAAGGCTTCTGCCCGGCCCCGATATTAGGTATTTCGCATATATTTGTTATCTTTGGAAGATAAAGCGCAAAAAACACAATTACTAAAACTTAAAATATGGTAACAGAGTATCCCCATTATATCGCCAGCTTGCAGGATTCTATCCGCAAATTCTGGGACAAGAAGGCACTCAACGACGTTGGCGGCGAAAGCTACAGCTTTGGCCAGATGGCAATCCGTATAGAAAAGCTCAGCCTGTTCATGTCGGCTGCGAGCATCAAGCCTAAGGACGACAAGGTGGCTATCTGCGCCCACAACTGCGCCCGCTGGGGCATGGTGTTCCTGGCTGTCAATACTTTCGGCGCCGTAGCTGTCCCCATCCTGTTTGATTTTACCCCGGACAGCGTCTGCAATCTTGTGGACCACTCGGAGAGTGTCGGCCTCTACACCACCGCCGCCAAATGGGCAAAGATGGATGTGACAGCCATGCCCCGCCTCCGTTTCGCCATCAACATAGAGAACTGGGAGCTGCTATACGCAGCCGATTTGCAGGTCAAGACTGCCTATGACGGCATGGAGGCCGCCTACGCAGCCAAATATCCCAACGGATTCGGCCCCGATGATGTGAACTACGCCACCGACAATATGGACGAGCTGGCCATCATCAACTACACCTCAGGCTCTACCGGCAATCCCAAGGGCGTTATGCTCACCCGCCGCAACATGAGTGCGATGATTGACTATTGCAACCGCTGGATGCCCATCGCCCCCGACCACAACATGGTAACCATGCTCCCCATGGCCCACATGTACGGTCTGATGATAGAATTCATGTACCAGGTCTGCAACGGCTGCAGCATGTACTGGCTGGGCAAGACCCCTACCCCTGCCATCCTGCTAAAGGCTTACGCCGATTACAAGCCCCACCTGCTGGTTACCGTACCGCTGGTGATGGAGAAGATATACAAAAGCAAGATTAAACCTGTTGTGGAGAAACCCGCAATGAAGGTGCTCTGCGCCCTCCCCGGCATCCGCCAGCTCATCTTCAAGAAGATCAAGGACGGCCTCTACAATGCGTTCGGCGGCAATGTCACCGAGTTCATCATGGGTGGAGCAGCCCTCAACCCGGAGGTGGAGAAGTGGTTCCGCAAAATCAAATTCCCTTACACGGTGGGCTACGGCATGACAGAGGCCTGCCCGCTGCTGGCATACCGCCCTGCTGCAGAGTATGTGCAGGGTTCGTGCGGACGTGCCATCGATATCGTTGAGATCCGCATAGACTCCGATGACCCCGAGCATGTTGCAGGCGAGATACAGGCACGCGGCCAGAGCGTCTGCATCGGTTATTATAAGAACGATGATGCCAGCGCAACGCTGTTCACCGACGATGGATGGCTCCGCACCGGCGACCTTGGTACGATGGATGCCGACGGCAACGTATTTATCCGCGGCCGCAGCAAGAGCCTTATCCTCTCTGCAAACGGACAGAACATCTATCCGGAAGAGGTTGAGGCGATTGTAAACAACCAGCCGGGCGTGGCAGAGAGCGTAGTGGTAGACCGCGCCGGCAAACTCGTCGCACTGGTTTATCCCGATCAGGCTACCTTCCCCGAGGGTGGCGAAGAGCAGGCAGATATGGCCGACGCCATTCGCCGCGGCGCAAACCGTCTGCTGCCCAACTACAGCCAGCTCACAAAGGTAGAACTCCAGAAGAAGCCGTTTGAGAAGACGCCTAAGATGAGTATCAAGCGATTCCTATACTCGTAAGATACTGGGGCTCTGCCCCAAACCCCACCGCTCCGCGCTGGCTATTCTGCGAATCTGCCCGCACGCGCTGCGCTATCGCCTGCAGGCGATTCCTATCCATGCCAGTTAGCACTAATATCATTCTAATTCAGCGTTTTATACAAAGTAACCCCCTCTTGAACGGAGGGGGTTACCTTGCATAAGATATTGAGCCTCAGCGGGTTTGCCGCCAGCCACTATTTCTTGAAGTAGCGGTTATAGAGCCCTTCGAAGCCCTTTCCGTGACGGGCCTCGTCCTTAGCCATCTCGTGGACAGTATCGTGGATTGCATCCAGGTTCTGCTGCTTGGCCAGGGTTGCGATGCGCTTCTTGCCCTCGCAGGCGCCGGCCTCGGCCATCATACGTTTGTAGAGGTTGGTTTTGGTATCCCATACAATCTCGCCCAGCAGCTCTGCGAACTTGGCAGCGTGCTCCGCCTCTTCCCACGCATATCGCTTGAACGCCTCTGCAATCTCGGGATAACCCTCGCGGTCGGCCTGACGGCTCATTGCCAGGTACATGCCCACCTCGGTGCACTCGCCCGTGAAGTCGTTATGCAGACCATTGAGGATCTCGGGATCCTGCACATTCTTGGCCACACCCAGCACATGCTCGTCTGCAAACTGCAGGGGACCATCTTCACTATCTTCCAGTTTTATGAATTTCTCGCCCGGCACTTTGCACTGGGGGCATCTTTCGGGAGCGGTGTCACCTTCGTGGATATAACCGCAAACAGGACATCTGAATTTTGCCATATCGGTAAAAAAATAAAGTGTTAATAATTTTCGGATTAGTCTGTTGGTAAAGTTAATCAGAATAATTCAAAAAGCACTACTTTCGTAACCGTTTCTAAACTTTTGCAATGGACGAGAGCAGGACAATTCTAAGTGAGGCAGACCGCCTGCGCCACGAAGAGCTTTGGGGCAGCGAAGGTTATTTCCAGAACGCCCGCAAGCCAGAGGGAGAAGACGGACGGGTCATGATCCGCCGGATGAACGGTGGCGCCCACGCGCTGCTGGCAGCTTGGGGATTCAAACTGCTGGATGGCATAGTCGGCGGCCAGGCGGAGGGGGCTACAGAGCCGGAGGCGATTATGGATGCAGGTTGCGGCAACGACCCGGCAGAGGATGCCGCAGAGCCGGAGGCAACCCTGGATGCCGGTGACAGCCATGTGGAGGGAACCACAGAGCCTGAGGCAATTCTGGATGCCGGCTGCGGCGGCGGAGCCAACCTGGCCCGCTGGATGGACCGCTGCCCGGGGGCAAAACTCACCGGACTGGACTTCTCCCCCATCAGCGTAAACGAGAGCCGCCGCTTCAACGCAGAAGAGATATCTGCCGGCCGATGCAGCGTGGTGCAGGGAGATGTGATGCAGATGCCCTTTGCAGAGAACTCTTTCGACTGCGTGAGCGCTTTTGAAACGGTCTATTTCTGGCCCGACATCGCCCGCGCCTTTGCCGAGGTCAAGCGGGTCCTCAAGCCGGGCGGCATCTTTTTTATCTGCAACGAGTCGGACGCCCTGGACCAGCGTGCCATCGATGCCTGCAAATTGATCCGCGGGATGAGACTCTACAAGGCAGAGGAGCTGCAGGTGAGCCTGGAGCAGGCCGGATTTGGCCAGATAAAGCTATTCCGGCAGCCCGACACCCATTACCTTGCGGTGATTGCAAAAAAATTGTTATCTTCGAAAGACTAATATAGTATACCCTCTATGTTCTTACAGATTCTTACGCTGCTGGGCTCGCTGGGAATGTTCCTCTACGGAATGTCGCTGATGAGCGGCGGCCTGCAGAAGATGGCCGGAAACCGGATGCGGACCTTCATGGCCAAAATGACCTCCAACACCTTCAAGTGCATCCTCACCGGCGTCGCCGTGACGGCCATGGTACAGAGTTCCACCGCCACCACGCTGATGATTGTGAGCTTTGTGAATGCCGGCCTGCTGGCCCTTGGCAGCGCCATCGCCGTGATTATGGGTGCCAACATCGGCACCACCGTCACCGCTTGGATCTTTGCGCTGAGTTTTGGCGGCAGCAGCTGGAGCCTGGGCATGATTGCCATCCCGCTGATGTTCTTTGCATTCGTCTGCATCAGCCTTAAGAGATACAAAAACTTTGGCGAGTTCCTGATGGGTTTTGCGCTCCTATTCCTGGGTATCACCACCCTCAAGGAGACCTCCACCGTCCTGCTGGACAACGAAGGAGTGCGCACATTCCTCAGCTCGCTTGCCGGACACGGCTTTTGGAGCATACTGCTATTTATGCTTGCAGGTGCGGTAATCACCCTGATGCTGCAGAGCTCCGCCACCGCCACCGCCATCACTATGGTGCTGGTGGCCCAGGGCTACATCCCGTTCAGCATGGCAACCGCGATGGTGCTCGGCAGCAACCTCGGTACCACCGTCACCTCCAACATCGCAGCCGCAGTGGCCAACATCAGTGCAAAACGCACCGCCAGGGCGCACTTCCTGTTCAACCTGTTTGGCGTAATCCTGGCGCTCATCCTCTTTAAACCGTTCCTGGCGCTGGTGGGCATCACCGTCGAGGCTTTGGGCTTCCCCAACCCCGTAACTGTATCATTTACCGATGCCGACGCCACCACCCGGGCCGCACTTGAGGCGTCGCTGCCCTACAGCATTGCCATGCTGCACACCGTATTCAACGTAATCACCACCCTCATCCTGGTTTGGTTCATTCCCCAGCTTGTGAAGATGGTGACCTTGATGGTGCCCAGCAAAGGCGAGGAGAAGGAGACCTACAGGCTCAAATATATCGGAGTCGGCGCCATTGCAGCAGGCGACCTCGCCCTCAACAGCGCCAAGCTGGAGGTTGTGGAATATGGCAAACTGTGCCACAGGGGCCTTGGATATATCCGCAAGGCAATAAATGCCACCACCCGTTCAGAATTCGAGGCGGCAGATGAGAAACTGATTCATTACGAAGAGGTTACCGACAATATAGAGCGCGAGTTCGCAACCTACCTCAGCGAGGTCACAAAGAACGAACTCAGCCGCGGCGCCATGGGTCGTGTACGCGAATTCTACCGCATCATAGGGGAGTTGGAGTCACTCGGCGACAGCGGCGAGACCATCGGCAAGATTATAGCACGCGCTTGGGATCACGGCGGACAGTTCACCGACGACATGAAGGAGAAGCTGAATCATATGACCGACCTTGTGGACGCAGCATACGAAGCTATGTGCAAGAACCTGGCTACCCCCGTCATCGAGCTGCAGAATATTGACAATGCCGACGCTGCGGAGGAGGCCATCAACGACTACCGCAACACGCTGCGCGATGAGCATCTCCACAACATAGAGCAGGCTTCATACCCCTACGAGACCGGGTCGTTCTATATGGACCTCGTCAACTGCCTAGAGAAGATGGGCGACTTTATAATCAATGTCTCGCAGAGCGTCCTGAACGCCAAGTCTGCATAATAAAAATGGTCGCCGTTTGGCGACCATTTTTATTCTTATGACAGAGAAGATTACTCTGCTGCAGGAGCTTCTGCGGGTTTCTCTTCTACCTCCTGGGGATCGGAGTCTTCTGAGGGGACAACCTCGAACTTGAGGGTAGCCTTGATGTCCTTGTAGCACTTAACTACAGCCTCGTAAGCGCCGGTAGCCTTGACTACGTCGGTCCCTACGATCTCGACATTCTTGCGGTCAACCTCGATGCCGGCAGCTGCGAGAGCCTCGGCAACCTGGATGTTGTTCACAGAACCGAATACTTTACCCTTGGAGCTGACCTTTGCGGGAACCTTAACGGTAGCCGCTGCAATCTTAGCTGCCAGAGCCTCAGCATCGCTGCGTACCTTAGCCTCTTTGTGAGCGCGCTGACGCAGGTTCTCTGCGTGAATCTTCTTTGCTGTGGGGGTAGCCATGATGGCCATACCCTGGGGGATAAGATAGTTGGCTGCGTAGCCGTCCTTAACCTTTACGATATCGTCTTTGAATCCGAGATTCTTGACATCCTGTTTGAGTATGATTTCCATATAAGCGCCTCCTTATTTCATTAAGTCAGTTACATAGGGCAGAAGTGCCAGGTGACGTGCACGCTTAACGGCCTGAGCCACCTTGCGCTGGAACTTCAGGGAAGTACCGGTGATACGGCGGGGGAGAATCTTACCCTGCTCGTTGAGGAACTTCTTGAGGAACTCGGGATCTTTGTAATCCACATACTTGATACCGGCCTTTTTGAAACGGCAGTATTTCTTTCTCTTGACATCAACTGTCGGGGGGTTGAGATACCTGATGTTATTCTGCTGTGCCATAAGTTAGTCCTCCTTGGTTTCAGTTTGTGCAGCTGCCTTCTTGGAGCGGCGACGCTCTGCGTATGCTACTGCATCCTTGTCCATAGAAACAGTCTGGAAACGGATGATGCGCTCGTCACGTTTGAACTGTGTCTCAAATTTTGCGATAAATTCGGGCTCAGCCTTGAATTCGATAAGGTGATAGAACCCGGTGGTCTTTTTCTGGATAGGGTACGCCAGTTTGCGAAGACCCCAATCCTCCTCATACACGATCTCACCACCATTCTCGGTGATAAGGCTCGAGTACTTAGCAGCCGCTTCCTTCATCTGGCTTTCAGACAAAATGGGAGTTGCAATGAAAACGGTTTCGTACTGTTTGATCATTTTGTTAATTGTTAATAGTGTGTTTAATAAGGGCTGCAAAGATATAACTTTTTCGCCAAAAAGCAACTTTTATTTATATCTTTACAGTGCAATGACAGACAAGCGTCTCTTGGTATTCACCACCCTGGCGGGGTGCCTCAGCTTCAGCGAGACCGCGAAGCGGCTGGGAGTGACCCAACCCGCCGTCACAAAACACATCGCAGCGCTCGAGGCGGAAATTGGCGCGGCGCTGTTTGTGCGATACGGCCGCAGCGTGGCCCTCACCGACAAGGGGCGCGAACTGCAGCGGCTGGCCATCAAGATCCTGGCGGGATATTCAGAGATTGAAAATCTTAAGGAATAGAGCCGAATACAAATTCAACTGTTTTTATATCATCCCCCTTGGTAAGGGTAAGATAATACGACCCCTTCTTGTACTGATTGGTATCTATTGTAAGGATGCCATCTTCAAAAGATGCCCCCCGGGTGCAGGGAGCGCCCCATTCGTCTTTCAGAGTCCACCCGGCGTCGGGCTTGGTAGTAATCTCCAGAATGCCGCTGGCAGCGGTGTATATGAACGATGTGGCCTCTTCCAGGCTCACGGCATCAGCGATGGGTATCTGGGCAACATCACCATTCTCAATGTCAGCGTGGATAAATGTCCATTCAGGTGTAACTTCAGACCGGTACCAGAGGCAGATGCAGTCGCCCGGCATAATAGCCCCGGTTATCAGGCAGTCGTGAAAGTTCAACCGATAACCCCTTCTGGGAGCCAGGGAGACCTGGTCGCTGAACAGTATCTCCCCCATTGTGCCGTCACGATGCTTGACAGCAAGGGCCACCTCTCCCTTAAAAGGGAGTCTGGAGGCATTCACAAGGTAGGTACAGCTGGCCTCGAACGGCTCACCGCGGCTGAACTCAGTCGCCGGGGAGGTCAGTCCTATAGATGCCCCGCTGCTGGATATCAGCAAATCGTCGGGCGCCACTCCGCCAGCGTCGGGCTTCAGGTTGAATAAGGCTGTGTGAGACTGGGTGTACCGGGCAAAATCGGGCATCGTGAAAAAGCCGTTGCCACGGCCGCCCCACCCCCAGTTGATATGGAACTGGTTGCGGCCGGAATAACCGTCCACCACAAAAGCGTGGCCGCTTGTACCGTTGTTGGCAGTGTAAATCAACGGACCCGCCGTGTCGATATTGTCAGCAAGGAGGCTGCACCATTCATCGTCAGTATAGAAACGTCGGGCAAGCCGGATTATCCCGGTGTCATAGCCGAAATATGTTGTAAGGCCTTCGTACAAATCATCCACAGAGGCGATGGTAACTTCAAGGCCGTAAACAGAGCGCACCATCACCCCGGTCTCAAGAAGCAACTGCGCAACGGCCTCCCGCCCGGAAGCAGGAGTCGCATCGTCCACCATAAGGGGCATATCGTCCCAGCCGTATGTGTGGCCCAGAGTAATGGATTCAACGCTCTGGTTATTGCCGTCAGCGTCTGTATATTCGTAACCGGGCAACACTCCGCTGCCCGCCCGGGGCCACCTGTGGTAGCGCATCACAATAGCGGCAGTCACCGCTACGCACCCTGCCATAGAGCCGTTGGGGCAATAGAGGTTATAGGGGGCTTCCTGGTCCCAGGCCGCAGTTTCAAGCACCCTGGACTGGGTATTGTATAACATCTGGCGGCCAGAATAGATCTCCTCCCACCCTCTTGATGCACCGCTGCCCGCCTCCAGCCGGCCGGCGCGGATATCATCCACAATCGAGCTCCACATATCCAGCCAGGAGGCCATATTATCGGGCATTGCGCCACCGCAGATGCCGCCACCCTCCGGAGCCCACCCTATCACCGGCTGCAGGCGGTCGTCGCCCGCAACAATCACAAAGCCACCCCGCCGGGTGCCATAAATGTAATAAGGAGGATACTCTGAAGAACCTTTGGTGAGAGCCCGTGGGTCATTCAGCCGGGAAACCTGCTCAAAGCGCCCCGTGCGGGCCGTAAGATATTGACGCGCCACAGCCTCCGCCACCGCAGGCTCCACCTGGGCAGCATTCACAAAGCAGCAGCCGGACAGCCACAGCGCAACTATGAGAATAATTTTCTTTGCGACAGACATCTAGAAAGATGTCAGATCCACCTTTTTTACTCCGACCATATCGGGCATCGAAACAGAAGATGCCTGGGTGGCCTCAACCCGGACCTCATACAAGCCCTCGGTCGTGTATGAGTGTACCAAATCGTTATCGTAAACTTCAGAAGAGCCGTCACCCCAGAAAACGGTCGCAGTCATTCCAAAGCCGAATAAGCTGGGAACCTTGAATGAATTAAGGCTGTGAACCACCGTGAAAGACTGCGGGCGGCCAGCCTGCTTAACATATATTTCCGAAACGGCTGCTCCGTCGCATGTGAATTTGAGGGTAGCCTCTCGGAGAGAGAAGGTCTCGTTCTCCTCCAGCGACAATGTCACCTTAGCCGTTCTCAGGCCCTTGGTGCTCAACACCTTAAGCCACGAATCAGAAGAGCTGGCCTCAACCTCGAAATCTATATTTGTATTGACCTCAATCTCTGCAACCTGCGCTTCACAGCCAAAAGATATCTCTTTCCCATCCACCGGTATCACCATCGGTTTAAGGCGCTGAACTATCTTCACCGTCTGCATCACCGATTCGCAGGTCACGGTCACGTTGGCCTCGCGTCCGTCGGGGAGCTCATTGCCGGAGACTACAATATTGAGCACCGTCTCTTCTGCCGCGCCGGATTTGGTAACGACACGTACCCAGTCTGCGTCACTTTCTGCACTCCAGGGGTAGTTTGCATTGACGGTCAGTTGCACAGTGCCTCCGTCTGAAGTCACCTCGCAGGTGGCGGGAGATACTGTGAGCGAAGGGGCTTTCTTGCAGGAAAAGCTCATCAACATTATTGCCCAGAGGGCACTTATTGCAATTATCTTTTTCATAGAACCTCCTTTGAACCAAATACAAACTCTACCGACATCCTGTCGTCATCCCCTTTATAAAGGGTGATGAAATATGACCCGCACGGAAACTCTTTAGTCTTGATGGTGAGTACACCATCCGCAAATTCGATACCCTCTGTGTAAATAGTACCTGCGGCATCTGCAACCGTCCACTGTGCATCTTTCTTGGTGTTAATAACCAGATCGCCAGAACTTGAGGTGTAACGGAACGATGTCACCTCATCCATATACGCGGCATCTGCAATTGGTATTTCATATGGTGTATTGTTTTCTTTATTTCCAGTGACTAAAGTCAACTCAGGATTGTTTTCCGAGCGGAAGAAAAGACAGATACGGTCCCCGATCTGAGGCTGCTCTGTTAGAACGCAATCTTCGCTGATAATGCCTCCCCCCCTAAGCGGCTCAATGGTAAACAAGGCATCTTCCTCCCCTTCTCCATCGTCAATCACTTCGCCCAGGCTGCCGTCACGGTGAACCACTGCAAGCACAAACCGCCCGACAAAGGTGTATTGGGAGAGATTATAAACATACAAGCAGGATACACTGAATGGCTCCCCTACCTTGAACTCATTTGTCGTGCTGGTAAGGCCTGACCCGACTCCGTTGCCATCTATAAAGAGGTGATCTTTTATGGTACCGCCCTCATCTTTTTTCATACCGAGCACGGCAGTGTTGTACTGTTTATAGTCTTTAAAATCAGGGAACGTGAAAAAGCCGTTTCCACTTCCGCCCCAGCCCCAGTTTATGCTGAACTGACCCTTTGTGTTGTAACCGTCCACCACAAAGGCATGACCTCCCGATCTTGAAGAAGAACCGGAATAAACAAGCGGACCAACCTTATCAAGATTATCCATGAGCATACCGGTCCATTCACCATAGGTGAAATAGGGCAGATAATACTCTACCACGGATGCGTCGTAAAAGAAATGGTGTGGCAGAGCAGTTACAATATCGCTTGTGTAAGCAGCTGTCCCCCCGGGATTGTATTCGGACTGCAATGCGATGCCGACATCCGCAATCAGGCGGGCAACCTGCTCCTTAGCCTCTTCATCATCATCGTAAGAGTGCAATACCATGGGCATTGCATCCCATTTATAGACATTCCCCAAAGGCAATTCCGGCACCATACGGGGGGTTCCGTCGTCATCTTGATAATAGTATTCAGGGAGCACACCGCATCCGGCCTGGGGCCACTCGTGATAGCGCATCACAATGGCTGTCGCCACGGCAGTACAGCCTGCCGCGCAGGGCTCGCCATCCACCTGGGGGCAATACGTGTTAAACGGACTATCCTGATTCCATTTAGCCGTTTCGTACTGTTTCTCGGTAGCGTACGTGGGGATGCGGCCCATCTCAAACGATTCCCACTCCTGCCGGGCCCCAACCTGGGGCAATTGAATACCACTGCGGATTCGCTCGAGCGCTTCAGACCACATGTCGAGCCAGCTGCGGAGGTTCTCAGGGATATCATTCCCGTCTATATCGCCCGACGCAGACCAGCCCAAGACCGGGGTCAGCCTGTCATCTGCTGAGGTAATTACAAATCCGCCACGGTCTCCTTTGAATATATAATAGGCAGGGTCAGAGGGTACAGACTTTGTGAGCGCCTCCTGTTCCACGACCTGCGTCAAAGTACGCGACCAGCAACCCTGCGCCGACAGTACATTGCCGGCCATACGCTTTGCCCTCTCGGGCGGAACTGTCTCCGCCGCCATGCAAAGCGGCACCAACAGCAACATTATCAAGATAAAACGTTTCGCCATTTTCTTAAAAGAAGCGGCCCCTTGACAAAGGGCAAGGGGCCGCAACAATTTATATCAAAAGAAGTAATGATTACTTAAAGAAGAGGTAAACAATCTCGTCTCCGAATGAATAGGGACCCCATACGGTGTACCAGTAGAACCACAGGGAGTCATTGAGTGTGTCAACTTCGCCTTCGCAGTTCTTGAGGTTAACGTCATATGCGCCGTAAGCTCCATAGGAGAAGAAGCATGTTACCTGATCGGGCATGATGATGGTGAAGTCCTGAGTGTTGATCCACATCTTGAAGGTCATGTCACCAAACCAGTCATAGCTGGTGAGGTCAACCTGGAGACCAACCAGATCGTTTGCGGTAACACCCTTGGGAATCCATTTGTCATCGGGGAGTTCGGTAATCTGCTTTACAAGAGCCTCACCTTCCTCGCCACTGGCCAGTGCGAACTGAGCAGTACCCTGGAAATGATCTTTATGGAACGGTGCAAATGCAGTGTAAGACACACGATACTGATAGTTTGAACCATCATCGAGAGTCCAGGTGAAACGGACGTTGTTGAAGCCCATCAACTCAGACCAGCCATCTACCTGAGTGCCGCTCTTGAGTGTGTAGCAAGGGGTAAATTCAATACGGTCACCAATCTCAATTGCGGACTTGCCACATTTGCTGATGACATCCTTGATGTTGAGTTTGAGTTTTGCCGGGAACTCGGTAATGCCTTCAACCACATACGCAGGAGTCTTATTGCCTTCGGTATCGGTGTAAACAGCCATCAGCTGAGCTTCCTTGAACATAGACATGTCTCCCTGATAGTAATCGGGGACAGAGAGCTCTACCTGATAGTCACCTGCATTTACATCTGTAGAGAGAGTAGTGCTTGTGCCGGCCACCTTTGTGATATTGATGATGACACCGCGCTCCACCCCTTCCAGATCATAGGGAAGTTTCTGCTTGTCGCAAGCAGTCAGGGCTATGATGCAGCAGAATACTGCCAATAAACTAATATGTTTCATTTTCATCTGTCTTTAATGATTATTTGTCCCAGAAGACTACTTTGCTGCTGACAACGCGACCATTGTTGGTAATGTTCGGGTTGACGTCAATTTCGCCCTGGGGATACCACATAACGCGGGGATAATCCAGAATTGTGACAAGGTTGTAGGGAGTCAGCTCGGGTTTAGCCTCCACGGTCTGTGCATAAGGAGTATAGGCCATGTTTCTCTCGTCACCCTTGAAGAGTTTGGGATAACCGGTACGACGGATATCGTTGTATGCCTCCACGGGGTTGTAGAAGTTTGCAATCCACTTCTGTGTCATCACGATTTCCATCTTCTTGGCAGCGTTTGCAGCGTCGAAAACTGATAGAACTTTGCTAATGAAATCTGTTGCAGCATCTGCACTGATCGTAGGGCAGGAAGCGTCAGCAGCCTTGGAAACAGAGTTCACATGGGTCAGTGAAGCGGAGATACCTTCTGCGAGAAGCGCTGCAGCGTCGCCGGAAGCTTCGCCTGCGAGCACGAGCTCAGCCTTCATAAACGGAACTGAGTATGCCTGCAACATCTTGTCGGGAGCTATACCGGTGCCGTCCTTCGCTCCAATCTTGCCACCCTTTCCTTCGTCAAACTTGCCACCTACAGGATAGATACCGACAACAGTCATCACGCTCTCCTGAGTACCGGAAGTAAAACCCGAGTTGGAGCCCAGCATGATGGAGATGAACGCACCGTCACGATAGTCGGTATTATTGAGTGCGTCCTGGGTTTCAGTAGCCTGATTGTAATAATAGTAAGGGATACGAGGGTCAACGATGCCCCTGAAGGGGTTGTCCTTGAAGTTGTAATTCTTACCGTTCAGTATCTCGTAGAACCAGGGGCTGATCCATACAGACTTCTGGCCACCCTGATACTCGTCAACATAACCGGAGTTACGTTCGTCGCTCGGGGTTGTAGCGGTAGAATGAGGGAACTGGAGGTCTTCACCGTTTGCAAGGAAAGCGTTCTCTGCCAGCACACCGTCAAGCTCGCTCTTCCAGCCTTCGATCTCGCCCTTTACAAGGCGGCTCTGCACCAGAAGTTTCAGCTTGAGGGTGTTTGCAGCGTGGAGCCACTTGGTTACATCACCTTTGTAGAACAGGTCATTTGCACCGGGTTTAAGCTTGTTGGCAGCCTCAGTGTCTTTGAGGTCAGCGATAGCTTTGTTGAGGCTCTTGAGGAGTTCATTATAGATAAAGGCGCCCTTGTCCGGCTTAGGCTCTGTGAACTCTGTGTTGTTAGCCTCGGTGTAGGGAACGTCACCCCAGAGGTCAACCAGATTCATATAGACGTGTGCACGGAGAATACGACCGATAGCGGCATAGATAGCATTGCCATTGGCATCACCGTCCTCTATGAGCTTGTCGCAGTTCTTAATAGAATATTGGTACGCCTGATCCCAGGTATTGCCCAGGGTGGAGTAGCTTGCGTTCAGTGAATAATTGTCCACTTCACGGCTGGAGGTGTGATGGGTATAAGCGGAGAAATTTGCATTCAGATAATACCCTTCTGCGAAGTTGATGCCAACTTCGTATTCTGCTGCAGTAAGCAACTGCTCAACATCGAGCTTTGTCACTGCATACGGGTCTTCGTTGATGTCAAGATTGCAGGATGACAAGCCAAGAGCTGCCACAAATGCAACGAGACCGTAAAATATCTTTCTTTTCATACTGTCGGCAAATTATAAGGTTAACTTGAGGTTGAACGCGAAACGGCGGGTAGAGGGAGCCGAGGTGTAGTCG
Source organism: Bacteroidales bacterium (assembly GCA_017614715.1). Lineage (GTDB taxonomy): Bacteria > Bacteroidota > Bacteroidia > Bacteroidales > UBA932 > Equibacterium. The sequence goes on from JAGABI010000054.1 coordinate 25,243, forward strand.
ATACCCTGTACGTTGGTCTCACCGAATGTGTTGATGGTAGGATCGTAGTTGGAGTACTTGGGAACGTTGGGTGCCCAGAACCAGAGGTTACGGCCGACTATGCCGATTTCTGCGCCCTGCAGACGGATAGCCTGCATCCACTTCTTGGGAAGCTGGTAGCTGAGGTTAACCTCGCGCAGACGGAGAACGGTTGCGTCATATACTGCAACTTCGTCAGCAGAGTTGATTGCGAATGAAGACAGGGTACCACCGTCGGAGAACCACAGGTCAGACTCGCTGAGGGTAGTGGTGTTGGGGATGGTATTGCCGTTGGCATCCAATATGGGTTCAAGAGTGTTCTTGTCTCCGTAAACACCGGGGAGGATACGTGCGCCAAGACGGTCTTCAGTATCCTTGGTGACACCACGACCAAGCAGGTCGGTCAGATAGGAGCTGTAAACACAGCCACCCTTCTGGAAGTCAAACATGAAGCTGAAGGAGAGATTCTTGTAACGCAGGGTGTTGGTCATAGTGGTCTTGAAATCGGGGTTCGGGTCGCCGATGATGCCGACTTCGGTATCGTTGATGTACATACCGGAAGCGGGATCCACGAGCCAGTTGCCGTCTTTGTCGCGTGCAATGCGCTCACCTTCGATTACACCGTAAGGCTGGCCAACCATCAGCACGGGACGGGGAGAGGAGAAGTCACCACCGATGTAAATCTTGTCCACGCCGTCTGCCAGCTCGAGAACCTCGGAGCGGTTGCGGGTGAAGGTGGTGTAAATGCTCCAACTGAAGTCATTGGTCATGATGGGATAAACATCCAGACCAAGCTCGAAACCGGCGTTGCGGATGGAGCCGAAGTTGGTAACATAGTCGTTGTAACCGGTAGTGGCAGGTGATGCCTTGGCACCGATCTGATTGTCGGATACACGGTTATAGTAAGTACCGTCGAAAGCGATGCGGCCGTCGAAGAATTTCAACTCGAGACCGGTCTCAAACTCAGATGTGAACTCGGGCTTGAGGTTGGGGTCGTAGAGTCTGGTAGGGAGCTCCATCATCGCCTGGCTCATATAAGGGTTGCCGATGACGTAAGTACCATTATTATAATAAGGAGAAGCGTCGTTACCGACCTTTGCCCAGCTGGCGCGAACCTTACCAAAACTCAGGACATCGCTCTGGATGCCGAGTGCCTCGGTGAAGACAACGGAACCGGAAATCGCAGGATAGAAGAAGCTGCGGTTTGCCTTGGGCAGGGTGGAAGAAACGTCGTTACGACCGGAGAGGTTCAAGAATGCCCAATTGTCGTAGCTGAGGAGGATATCTGCAAAGAGACCCCACTTGCGGCTCTTGGAGTAACCCTCGGCTGCAGTCTGGGACTTGGTGTTGTCGATGGCATAGATGCCGGGGTTGATGATTTCGGGACCGGCTGCAGAGAATGAAGTGTAGAGATCCTGGTTGTAGTTGTGACCCAGGGTTGCACGTACGTTGAGCTTGCCGAAATCTTTATTTGCAGTGAGCAACAGGGTGGACTCGATCACAGAGTTGTCGGAGTTGCCGTTTGAGATGTAACCCTTGCCGGCATAACCGCGGGAACCGAGGTTCACGATGGTTTTACGGGAGAGGGAATAATCGTTGAAACCGAGAGTATAATCTGCACTCAACCAGTCAGTGAAGGCGTAAGTAGCGTTGAAGTTTGCTACAACACGTTTCTGGATAGAGTTGATCTTATCGTTTTCCCATGCCCAGTAAGGGTTGTTAGCCTGGGATGAGAGCTGGAACAACAGGTTGGAACCGTCCTGAGTCTGGTAAGGGTAGTTCTGGATATCCCAGCTACGAGGCATGATAAATGCACGTGCCAGGGAGTTCATACCACCGAGCTCTGCGCTGGACTGGTTGTTACCGTAGATAGGGGACTGCTGGTCGGTATAAGTGAAGGCCAGGTTGCCGCCGATACGGAGTTTCTTGCTAACCTGCTGCGAACCACCGATAGAAAATGCGTAGCGGTCAAATTCTGAACCGGGGATGTAGCTGTCCTGAGAAGTGTAGGAACCAGTCACATTGAAGTGACCCTTCTCGTTGATGGACTGAACGTTCAGGGAGTGATCCCAGATGACGCCGGTACGGAACAGATTCTTGACGTTGTCGGGATATGCCTGATAAGGGATCATACCCTCGTGGCCGGGATAGAGCTGCTCTGCCAGGTCGGGATACTCAGCTGCGATAGCGGAGTACATAGGGATTTCCTTTACACGGCTGAATGCAGCACCCCAGGAACCATTGGCACCGCCGGGCTGGAAGTTGGAACCCTGACCATAGCTGTTCTGATAGATAGGCAGGGAAGCGATGCTTTCAAGCGCGAGGGAACCGTTATAAGTAACGTGGGTGGATTTTGCGCCCTTGATGTCCTTGGAGCCGGATTTGGTGGTAATCAAAACGACACCGTTCGCTGCACGGGAACCGTAAAGCGCTGCGGCAGCCGCACCTTTGAGGACGCTCATGGACTCGATGTCGTTGGGGTCGAGAGTAGCGATACCTGAACCGTATGCACCGCCAATACCGCTTGCACGGCCGTTGGGGCTGTTACCGTTGTTACTGTAGGGAACACCGTCCACAACATAAAGCGGCTGGTTGTTGCCAAGGAATGAGGAGTTACCACGGATAGTCATACGGGTTGCACCACCGGCGTCGCCGGAAGGAGCGGTGATCTGAACGCCCGGGATCTTACCGTCCAGTGAACGGATAAGGTCGGGTTCAGCGCGGTGGATAGCCTCACCTGCGTCAACCTTGGTCACAGAGTAACCCAGGGAACGCTCGGAACGCTGGATGCCGACTGCCGTAACAACGGACTCGTCCAGAAGCATCAGGTCTTCTTCCATTGTAACATCCATCTTGGTAGAAGTCACTTCCAGTTTCTGGGGCTTCATACCATAAAACAAGAACGAGAGTGTCTGGCCGGGCTTTGCACTGATAGTGAAAGTACCGTCAGCTCCCGTGATGACTCCGATAGAGGTACCGTCAACAACAACCGAAGCACCGGCTACCGGCTCACCGCTGCGGTCTTTCACCACACCGGATACTTTCTGAGCCTGTGCCGAAGCGACCAGAGTCGCTGCAGTCAGTACAATCGCAGTCAGAAAAAGTTTTACTTTTTTCATAAGCTGATACTTTTTTGGTAAACTATAATTGGTTGAATAGTAGTTTCTCTTTTATTACAAAATAGGTGTACTCGTATTTTTAAATATGAATAATCGGCGAAAGTTCTGCATTTTTTTTCAAAAATCCAAATTACCCCCCGGTTAACCCATTGACTACTAACTACTGCAACTTATCGAAAGTGACCGAAATACCCCACTTTACAGCCCTTTTCACAATAAAAACTGAAAAGTATAAATTATTCCGTCCCGAATACTTAAAAATTGTAACCTGATACATATAGACAAAAAAAAGAGGTAATCAATGAAATTTGGTAGAAAGAATTTTTTTTCTACCTTTGCCGTCTCAAACACCGCGGGGTAGAGC
>JAGABI010000055.1 GCA_017614715.1 Bacteroidales bacterium
ACCGCAAATCCCGAAAATAGTACCAAGCGCGTTTTTTAGTACCATTTTAGTACCAAATGGCGAAACTTTAAACAAAAAGATGCCCTACAAGTGGTTGTAAGGCATCCTTAAGCGGTGCGGACGAGACTCGAACTCGCGACCCCCGGCGTGACAGGCCGGTATTCTAACCAGCTGAACTACCGCACCAATATGTCTGGTTTCCCAAACGGGACTGCAAATATAGATTTAATATTTGATTATCCAAAGTTTTTTCTGAAAAAACTGAAGTGCACGTTTCCGTATTTCTTTTCCTTGAGGAATCCGGGTTCGGCGGCAAAATTGTACTCTGCTCCGTGTTCCAGAATGAACAGTCCGTCGTCTTTAAGGAATCCGGTTCCCAGTACTTTAGAGGGCAAAGTGTCGAGCCCGTTAAGGGCATAGGGCGGGTCGGCGAACACCAGGTCGAACTGTTTGGTGCAGATGGGCAGGAAGTCAAACACGTTGTGATGCACTACCTGAATGCCGCCAATGCCAAGTGAAGCCGTGGTTTTCTTTATGAAATTTGCGTTAACCGGGTTCATCTCTACAGCCACTATGTCGCTGCAGCCGCGGGAGGCCATCTCAAAGCTGATGCTGCCAGTGCCGGAGAAGAGGTCCAGGAAGGTTGTCTGCTCAAAATCTATCATACCGGCAAGGATGTTAAACAGCCCCTCTTTGGCAAAATCGGTAGTGGGGCGGGCCTGGTAGCCTGCCGGTGGATTGATGCTCTTGCCTCGCAGCGAACCGGATATTATCCTCATGACATTTAAAAACAAAAAGCCGCCGGCGAAATGCAGGCGGCTTTTGTGGAACTTATGCCCGCTTTTGTGGAATTATTCCCAGTTGCCGGCGTTGTTGTTAGGGTTCTCTATGCTGCCCACCTGAAGGCCGGGATAGCGGTCGGTCTCGATGCGGTCGTAGTAGAGGTTTACGAGCAACTGGTGGTCCATGCCGTTAAGCAGCTGTATGTAAGGAACCTGTGCCTCGAACAGGGGAACATCTACACCAGAAACCTCCTTGATGGTGGCGTGCATAAGAATGGTGTCGCCATCGGTGAAGGGGATGTATTTGAGGTCCTCTGCCTTAAAGTCGGGCCTGTTCTTGAGCAGGGTGTCCCTTACCGGAATCTCGATAGCTTCGCGCTTTACAAGATTCATTGCCACAGCAACGGAGTCGTCCATTGAACCGATGGAACGGATGACGGTCATCTTGCCGTTATTGTAGAAATCAATCAGAGTATCGATGCAAGGGGCAAATTTGCCGTTCACATTCTTGTATGCTACCTGCAGGGTGCGGATGTCTTTGAGTTTTACAATGGCTGCAGCCTCTCTGATAGCCTTCTCTTTGTTGAATTTTAAGGGTTGCTGAATGCTCTTGACAAGCAGGAACACAAGCACCAGAATGATGATTGGGAATACGATGTAAGTGAGAACCTTTTTCATATTTATGCGTAATTATAATCTGCGGAATGTCTAAATAACTCTCAAAAGTAAAAAATATATTTAGTGCTTGCAAGATATTTTTAATTTTGCATTTATAAACGGTGTGAAAAGATGCGTGTAACCATCAATGAAGACAAGCTGCACAGTCTGATCTGTTCTGCTGGAAATATCGTGATTTTTGGTCACGAGAATCCTGATGGTGACTCAATTGGCAGCGCTGTGGGAATGTATCATTATCTCACAGGCATCGGGAAAAAATCGCACATCGTTATTGCCAGCCGCCTGCCGGACAATTTAGATTTTTTGATACCCGAAGGGTCAACCTCTTACTATAGTGAAGATGCTTCTGCGTGCGAGCAGGCCATTGCGGCTGCGGATCTTCTGATATTCCTGGATATGAACGGGGTGGACCGCTCCGGCGCCTTATCAAAAGTAGTGAGCAGTTCCGCTGCGGGTGTGTGCAAAGTGTTGATAGACCACCACCTGAATCCAAAGGTCGAGGACTTTGACGTAGTGATATCAGATACAGAGGTCTCGTCTGCCTGCGAACTTCTTTATGAGGTATTGCTGCGGCAGAGCGGTGTGGATGGGGACATACAGAAACTTTCCCTGGAGTGTGTCACCGCCATTATGGCCGGCATCCTTACCGATACCAATAACTTTTCTAACAGTGTTTACCCTTCTACATATCTGGCTGTGTCTGCATTGCAGGCGAGGGGAGTGGACAGGGATTCACTGTATGACTCGGTTTTCAGGTCGTATTCAAAGTCTCGGATGCGCCTTATGGGCTATATGCTAAAGGACAATATGCGTTTCCTGAGCCCGTGTGTGGCTTATTTCACCCTTAGTCTGGCAGAGAAGGAGGCGTATGGTTTCGTGAGGGGTGACAGCGAAGGATTTGTAAATTTGCCTCTCTCTATCAAGGATATACAAATGTCAGCCTTGTTTACGGAAGATGTGGGATACATAAAAGTTTCCCTCCGCAGCAAAGGAAATATCGATGTGAACGATTTTGCGCACAGATATTGCAATGGAGGGGGACATAAGAATGCTTCCGGTGGCAAGCTGTACATACCGCTGGCCCAGGTACCGGGTTTTTTTGAGAGTAAAGTCAAAGAGTTTTTTGCACAGTGAAGAGATTGCCATACATATTGATTCTAGTGCTGTCGCTGTGCGGCTGCGAAAACCAGCTCGCTAACACGGCCATAACACAGGATGAGAAGATAACCAGCTTTATAGAGTCCAGATACAAGGATGTGCCTGTCATCTTCAATGAAGGTGTGAACCGCATCGTTCTGGAAGAGGGAGACAGCACCCACTTTGCCGTCGCGGGTGACCTGGTGAACTTCTCTTACGTGGGCTACCAGTTCAACGGCAACATCGGCGGGGCATTCACCAGCGGCGATGCTATCCACATCCTCGGTCAGGGTGAGATGATTAAAGGGCTGGAATTGGGTATTTCGGGGATGTGTCCCGGCGAGAAATCGTATATAGTTTTCTCCTGCAAGTATGGATATGACAAGACAGTGGCTGGCATCGGACGTGACCAGGCGCTGCTATTTGAAGTTTTAATGAATGATATCAAACCACAATAATGCGTAGAATATTCAGAACAGTTGTGGCGTTGGCGGCTATTGTAGCAATGGCTGTTTCTTGCGCCGAATATGAAACGGAAGATAATCTTACCGCCCAGAAGCGTATCCGCGAGGCTTGGATGAGGGTCAACAAGGGGGGCGTGATTGATGCTGACGAGAACGGGCTTTATGTGTTTGAGAAGACGGTTGGCAAGGGCGCTGTGATTGGCGACACATCTTATGTGATGATAGACTATGTGGCTCGGGACCTCGACGGCAATTACACCAAATATACCACCGAGGAGGTGGCCCGCAAGATGGGTACCTATAGTGCCACTAAGTATTATAGCCCGGAAATCCTGCAGTTTGGCAATTACAAGATGTACACTCCGGTAGAGAACTTTGTAAAGACACTGAACGCCGGCGGTTCCGCCAGTTTCCTCCTTCCTCCGGAGGCCACTACATACGATTATCCGAAGGACCTTAAAAAGTATTATAAATCATACGGCAACGATGGTACCGAGCCGGCATTGACCCAGAACTTCATCTATGACCTCAAGGTTGTGGACGTGGTGAACGATATGAACAAATACCAGATTGACAAACTGGAAAAGTTTGCGAAGGAGCATTACCACGGACTTGATTCCCTCTGCGAAGGTTTTTATATGCTCAAGCTGAAAACGAGCGATAATGCAAGTGACACCATCCCCAGTGCCACCAGCGTAAAGGTCCGCTATGTCGGCAAGTTGCTTGATGGATTCTGTTTTGATACAAATATACAGGATACGGCCAAGGTCTATGGACTGTACAAGGTTGGCAATACCTATGACGCCTTGTCTGTGACATATTATCCCGACGGTTATACAATCGGCAGCGATGGCTCAAGGAGCTACAGCAGCGATGTAATCAAGGGTTTCGCAATGGCCGTCGGCCGGATGAAATATTCAGAAGAGGCCATCGCCTTCTTCTGGTCCAATCTGGCTTATGGCTCTGCATCTTCCGATACATATCCCGCCTACGCCCCCATGTGTTTCTACATCCATGTGGAGGATAAAAAGTAGACGGGCGGATGAAGGGCGGAGTCTGCGCGATACTGGTTTTCCTTTCCGGACTTTTCTTTCCCTTTTCGGGCTGGTCGCAGTGTGCATGCGAAGATATCGCAGCGGATATCACCATTCCGGTTCAGGCAGATGTCTCCCTCCGGTTTTTTGCTGATAAGGAGCCTGTGTGGGGCCTCCAGGCGGGGTGTGACACATTACATATAGTCCCAAACCGTATAGATTCTCTTAGTGCTTCCGTTTTACTGAGCGATGGTGCAGAAAGCGGAGATCTTCGCGTCAAAATTGACTCAACATTCATTAAATATCTGCTGAGGTTTGACGGGGGAGTCCTCTCCCGTTTTGCACTGGAAGATGGCTGGAATTCTGAGTTCTTCTCCGACAGTATAGGGCGCGTAAGCGGCATTATTCACCGGGACGGCGACGGTCATCTGATGAGCCGGCTGGACTACTTCTATGAGGGAGATATGTTCGACAAGTCAGTGACGACCGTTGTGAGCGACAGTGCCGGAGTTGTGCGCAGCACAGTGGACAGTTATCTCGGCGGGCATTTGATGCAGAAAGATGATTATACTGCGGACGGGAAACGCCTCAGGCACACAGAGTTTCCTCCTGCCGACAGCTTGTCCTCTAGCCTTAATGCGCGCCTCCGTTTGCTTAAGGCATACAACTATTCATATTTACACCCGGAAATAGAAGTCGATGCCCTGGATGGGGAGGATTTCCTTTTTGATGATGAGGGGGTCTATCTTGCCAGGGTGAAGCACCCCTCTGCCAGCAGCAGTGTCATTTTCCCTCTGGGATATGGTGCAGAAACTATTGTCGCCCGTCTTGCCGATCCTGTTCACGACCCAAAGCAATTCTGCCCGGACACCCGTTTGCGGCTGGTAACGGGAGAGCGGATCAGGAGCAGTCTCAACCGGGTAGGGGTGATGCCCGGCGACAGGAGCTTCGGATTTGTGCGGGGCTTTATATTTCTTGCCCTCAACAGCAATTACGGTCAGAGACTTGATTTTGCCAGGACAGGCATCCACGATATCCATCCTAACGAGTTCTATCTGACTCACAGTTCAAAGGAGGGGTACGTGGCGCACAATATCTACAACTTTGGCAATTTCCTATGGGGAGCTGCCGCCCATGGCGTGGGGGTGCCGCTGTTCATTGCCAAGATGGGCTCCCACGTCAATAACCTTTATCACAGCCGCGGTCATCTTGATTCTCCCGACGACCAGCTGTCAATAAGCTGCGGTTACCATTGGAACTACCTTACGGTTACGTATTAAATAACTATCCGAGATTATCTTACAAACAAAAAGAGGCAACCTGACGGCTGCCTCTTTCTGTCATATGTGAAGTGCTTATGTTTGTCTTTGCTTCGCAAATCCACAATAACGTCCTCGGTTCGGCAGTCATCAAGCTAGCTTGTGACTGCGCTCACCTCGTCGTTATTTGACTTCTTCGAAGTCGACATCCTCGGCGGTGCCGTTGGTGTCGGAGCTGCCGCCCTGAGGACCGGAGCCGGGGTTGGCGCCGCCGCCAAAGCCTGCATCACCGGGGTTGAAACCTGCGCCGCCGGGATTGAAGCCTGCACCGGGACCTGCCTGGCCGGCCTGTGCTGCACGGGCCATATCTTCGCTGGCTGCATGCCAGGCTGCCTCGAGAGCCTGGTTGGCTGCGTCTATCTTGTCGGTAGGAACGCTGCGGCCTGCATCGTACTCGTCCTTGGCAATCTTGTGTACATCCTTCAGTTGCTGGAGTGCGCTGTCGATTGCGCTGCGCTTGTCAGCAGGAATCTTGTCGCCATAATCCTTAAGGTTCTTCTCGGTCTGGAAGATCATTGCATCGGCAGCATTGATCTTGTCCACGAGCTCCTTCTTAGCCTTGTCGGCAGCCTCGTTGGCCTTAGCCTCATCACGCATACGCTTGATTTCGTCATCGGACAGGCCGGAGGAGGCCTCAATGCGGATCTTCTGCTCCTTGCCGGTGGATTTATCCTTGGCAGATACGTTCAGGATACCGTTGGCATCGATATCAAAGGTAACCTCAATCTGAGGTATGCCACGCGGTGCGGGAGCAAAGCCGTCCAAGTTGCAGACGCCAATCGGCTTGTTGTCGCGGGCCATCGGACGCTCGCCCTGCAGCACGTTGATCTGTACTGAAGGCTGGTTGTCAGATGCGGTGGAGAATACCTCGCTCTTGCGGGTAGGGATAGTGGTGTTGGCGTCGATAAGTTTGGTCATCACGCCACCGAGGGTCTCGATACCGAGGCTCAACGGAGTTACGTCGAGCAGGAGGACATCCTTAACCTCACCGGTGAGGACACCGCCCTGGATTGCAGCACCCACTGCCACAACCTCATCGGGGTTGACACCCTTGTTGGGCACCTTGCCAAAGAACTTCTCTACAATCTGTTGGATTGCAGGGATACGGGTAGAACCGCCCACGAGCAGAACCTCGTCAATCTGATTTGCCTGCAGGCCTGCATCTGCCAACGCCTTGCGGCAAGGCTCGATGGTGGCGTTGATAAGTGCGTCGCAAAGCTGCTCGAACTTTGCACGGCTCAGGTTGGTAACCAAGTGTTTAGGCACACCGTCAACAGGTATGATGTACGGCAGGTTGATCTCTGCGGTGGTCTGGCTGGAAAGCTCAATCTTAGCCTTTTCTGCAGCCTCTTTCAGACGCTGGAGCGCCATGGGATCTTTACGCAGATCCACGCCGGGGTTGTCCTTCATGAACTCCTCTGCCAGCCAGTCGATGATCTTGTGGTCAAAGTCATCACCGCCCAGGTGGGTATCACCGTTGGTGGATTTAACTTCGAACACTCCGTCGCCGAGCTCCAGGATGGAGATATCGAATGTACCGCCACCGAGGTCGAACACGGCGACCTTCATATCCTTGTTCTGCTTGTCAAGGCCGTATGCCAGG
>JAGABI010000056.1 GCA_017614715.1 Bacteroidales bacterium
GGATAGTATGCAGCATAAGAGGCATTGTTCCTCAATGCCCAGCCGCCGCCGTCGAACGTTGCGCTGGTAGAACTCTCCTGAGACGTAATAGGGAACTCCACCTGGTTGCCCTTGTTCGGGAAGATACCGAGAGTGTCACCAGCCGCCCATTTGAACACCAGTGCGCTGCCGTTGTCCACGGATGTAGCTTTTGTCTGCCCGGAGCCACTTATCTGCTCGAACGTTATCTCATCAGGACCGACGATTTTGATGGTCTTGATGTAGTCCTCCATCTCCAGAGCGGACTGTTTGTCTGCGGTGCAAGCAGTCATTGACACCAGTAATACTGATGCAACAAAAAGTATGATGTGTTTCATATCTTGGTAATGTTTATGGTTAGTCGGGATACTCTGTGCCAGGTCCCTGTACTGAGCCGGCAACTCCTGAGCCGTTCATTATTACACTCTCCGCATCGAAATGCAGAACCTTCACCATAGGTGTTTGATAGTTGTTCTTCATAAAATTATTATTTAAAGTTGTGGTTAATACTATTGTTGATTTCTATACACACCGAAACAACACACCGCTGCAGCAGACCTGCCAGAGGCAGATTTGCGGCGCGATGCGTTATGCAGGTGTAACTTACTGAAAATTAAATTATTAGACCCCCCCCCACGAGTCTCGTGGCAGATATTTAAGATATTGCGGGGCGCTAAAGTCATGAAACTGTAACTATCCGTTGCAAGGTACGCATTCTTTCTGGAAAACACAAACACCCTGAAAAATGACCTGCCACAACAGAATCATCCGGAGGTTATTCCGACATTGTTTTCCGTGGCCGGTCGAGGCAAATTGTCCCGACTGACCACATAATCTATCAACTGGTGATTTTCAGCAGGGGTCCAATGTGGCCGATGTTTTTCATATCATTTCTTGTTCTTAGTGCCCCACATTCACTCACCCCCCAATCCTGTCCGGCCAAAGCGCCAGGAGGTTCGCGGCAATTCTACCCGTCCCATGTGGCAATGGAGGTGCCAAGGACTTTAGGATACCTGCGGTAAACAACAAAATGGTTGCATTTTACAATCATTATGATTACATTTGCATACCAATTGAGCAACAATGGGACAGACGGCAATGACAGTCCGAATGGACACCGACCTCAAAGTGCAGTTTGATGCTCTCTGCGATGAATTCGGCATGAGCACAAACACTGCGTTCAATATCTTTGCCCGTGCTGTAGTGCGGAATCGGAAAATTCCGTTTGTGATTGAGGCCCCATTAAAAGAAGATGCAATGGAAAAAGGGAAAACTGCTTTCGATGAGATTCGTGCAATGGCTATGAAGGGCGAAGTTCCCAACCTTACCCTGGACGAGATCAATGAGGAAATCAGACTTGCCAGGGAGGGAAAGTAGATGGTCTGCGCTGTTATCGACACTAACGTTTTAGTATCATCGCTGCTGTCACGACATCCCGATTCCGGGACTGTTGTGATTAAAGATTATGTATTGTCCGGTAAAGTCATACCGCTGTACAATGATGATATTATGCAAGAATACGCTGAGGTGCTTCACCGCCCCAGGTTCGGGCTGCCGCGTGATCTTGTAGATACGCTACTGGAAGCCATCAAATCCACTGGAATCTCTTTAGACAGAACTCCTTCTGGTGAGTCATTGCCGGATCCAAAGGATATCGTTTTTTATGAAGTAGCTCTTTCAAAAGAGGGCGCATGGCTGGTAACCGGCAATAAACGACACTTCCCCAATAATCCAATTGTCGTAACCCCATCCGAATTTCTGGCTATCCTAAACGCACTCTAACTCACTCACTTCCGGGCTATTAAAGAGCGGTGGGCGGTTATTCTCGGCGGAGCGAGGAGAGCAATCGGCCTGCTTCTTACCGATTGCTTCAAAAGAAATCATTTTGGTATCTTTGTGGCTGCTATGCCGAGTTATCTGCAAGTAGAGAATATTTCAAAGTCGTACGGCCCCAAGGTGCTGTTCGAGAATATCTCTTTCAATATTAACGAGGGGGATAAGATTGCCCTCATAGCCCCAAACGGCACGGGCAAGAGTTCCTTGCTGAGCATATTGGCGGGCAAGGACACCAGCGACCGCGGCGGGGAAATCAAGTTTCTCAAGAACATAGTAATCTCATTCCTGGAACAGGAGACGCGGCTGGATCCGGGCCGGACGATATTGGAGGAGGTTATTTCCAATGTGGATCCGGCACGCACCCACCGGGACAGCTGGGATATAGAGCAGGACGCCCGGCAGATACTCTCCTCGCTTGGCCTGAACAATTTCGACTGCCGCTGCGCAAGCCTCTCCGGGGGCGAGGCCAAGAGGGTGGCGCTGGCCGGGGTGCTTATCACCAACGCCGACTTCCTGGTGCTGGACGAGCCCACCAACCACCTGGACCTGGACGCTATCGAATATCTTGAGGATTACCTCTCAAAGAGCCGCAGGACACTGTTTATGGTGACCCACGACCGCTACTTCCTGGACCGCGTATGCAACACGATCCTGGAGCTGGACGGCGGCAACCTTTATACTTACAAGGGCAACTATCAGTATTATCTTGAGAAACGTCAGGAGCGGCTGGAGGTGGCCAGCGCCCTTAACGAGAAATACCGCAACATCTACCGGCGGGAGCTGGAATGGATGCGCTCCACCCCCTGCGCCCGCACCGGCAAGGCCCGTTACCGCGAGAACGCCTTCTACGACCTGCAGGAAAAGGCAGCCCCGATACGGGAGACCAGGCAACTGGCCATCAACCTTGGCAGCGCCCGGCTCGGCCGCAAGATTGTCAACTGCCGCGGCGTAGGCTTCAGCTACGGCGACAGGCCTATACTGAAAGATTTCACCTACAACTTCTCCCAAGGGGAGAAAATCGGCATCGTAGGGGCCAACGGCATCGGCAAGAGCACCTTCCTGAACCTGCTCACCGGCACCCTGCAGCCGGATGAGGGGGTAATTGACCGTGGCGAGACAATCCGCTTTGGCTATTACCGTCAGGAAGGGATGCAGTTCAAGGAGCATCAGACCGTGCTGGAAGCGGTACGCGAGATTGCAGAGGAAGCCCGCGACGCCGGAGGCAACCCGATTGCCGTTACGAGCTTCCTGCAGCAGTTCCTCTTCCCGGTAGAGATGTTCAACACCCACATATCCCGCCTCTCCGGCGGTGAAAAAAGGCGGCTGTACCTGCTCACAGTGCTGATGCAACGTCCCAACGTGCTCATTCTGGACGAGCCTGCAAACGACCTGGACATAGTTACTCTGAATGTACTTGAAAATTATCTTAAAGACTACGCAGGCAACGTGATAATGGTATCTCACGACCGGTTTTTCCTGGACAAGATTGCAGACCATCTGTTTGTCTTTACCGGCGACGGCAATGTGAAGGATTTTGTGGGGACATACAGTGAGTATCGTGAATACATGCAGGAGAAGCGCCGAGCAGAGGCACGTGCCGCCCGTGCGGAAAAGCCTGCGGCTGCACCCCGCGAAAAACCCGCCCCCTCGCAGGACAAGAAGAAACTTTCGTGGAAGGAGCAGCGGGAGAAAGAGCAGATAGAGGCCGATTTGCCAAAGCTGGAAGAGCGCAAGGCCGCCCTGGAAGAGGAGCTCTCCTCCGGCACGCTGGATATAGCAACCCTCACCGCCAAATCCCGCGAGATTGAACAGCTCATTAACGACATCGACGCCAAAGAACTCCGCTGGCTGGAATTGTCGCTGGAATAGAGCAACTCTCCTGAAACCAAATTATTTATATATTTGTGTTACATAATAATCAATCGTATGGCCTCAAAACGTAAAAACAGTTTATCCTCAACCTTACTTTTGCTTCCCGTATTATTTACCCTGGTTACGGCTTGCAGCGCAGATCCGATGTACAATCTGCGTGAGACCAGCATCGACCCTTCGATGACACTGTTTCAAGACGGCCTCACCATCCCCCTCGGCAGTTCTGAGCGGATACGGCTCGACACCCTGATAAATAAGTTCGGTCCAGAAATCAGTGACTATCTCAAAGTGGGTAAAGACGGGGGCTATATGCTTTGCTATGACGGTTCTTTCTCCCTGGATGATTACCTCAGAAGTCTGAATATCGTAGAAGTTGTCGCTTTCGCCGCTTTCTTTTCATCCCAGACTTTCACTGTGCCTGTCGATGATTTACCGGATGCTTTCAGGGACGATAATGTGTGTCTCGACCTCAATAATCCGCAATTGACCCTGGACATCAATACCAATCTGGGTATCCCCTTGAATGCAAGCCTGGAGCTTGTCCCCATCATCAATGGCCAGCCTGTGACAGACAATACTGTCAAACTGGAAAAAGTCACCCTGCCCTGCTCCGCTTCTTCTGCAGACGTTGTAAGAAAGAGATATTGTTTGTGCAACGACAAGACCGCGGTTCCTGAAGGGTATGAATTCCTGAAGGCCGACCTGTCCAAAATACTCAGGCAGATACCCGATTCCATCCAAATCCGGATTGATGCCAATGTAGGCGGGGAAGGAACGTATGTCTTCGACCCCAAGGCCCGGTATACATTCTATATCGATTATGAAGTTATCGTCCCTATGGCGTTCAACGATGACTTCAGTATGACGACGGAGACAGAGATTGACCTTTCCGGCATTCAGGCAATCTCCTCTTTGGGCGAATTTGGCATAACCGGCCAGGTTGTCAACGAAACACCGCTGAGCCTCGACGTGGTAATGGATATTCTTGATGAAGCGGGCAACGTGATTCCTCAATCACAGAAGAGCACAATCAAAATCTGCGGCAAAGGCACCAGCGACCTTGAATTATATATTGCCCCTTCAGACAAGAGCAAAGTCATCTCAAAAGCACGGTTCACCATAAGCATAACCGCCGTATCAAATGAACCAGTCAAGCCATCAGAGTGTCTCCAGTTCATCAATCTGGTGGCCGTCGCCCCTAAAGGAATAGATATCGACCCGGATTTGTTCTCTGATTTATGATTATGAAAAAGCGCTACGTCATATTACTTACTGCGGCCGTACTGTTAAGTCTCAGTTCTTATGCACAGTCGTTCAGGAGCGGATATTTCCTGGACAATTATGTATTTGGCTACCGCATTAACCCGGCCCAGGTCAATGACCGTTCCTCTTTCGGGTTGCTGATAGACAATATCGATTTGCAGAACGCATCCTCTATTGGAGTTTCATCTTTACTATATCCCAATCCGGACGGAAGCAACACCCTTGTTACCGGCTTGAACAGAGCCATCTCAACTGAAACCTTTTTGAGCCGCATCAAGAACCATAATTTCATTACTGCAGACGAGAGCATAAATGTCTTATCCATAGCGATTGCAAATGGCCGCAGTATGCAGACGGTGGAACTTAACGCACGCGCGAGTGCAACTGCGAGCATTCCAAAATCCGTTTTCGCCCTGCTGAAAAGCGGCAAGAGCGGCACTTACGATCTCAATGGCTTGTATGCTGACGCATCTGTCCTTGCCGATCTTTGCTACGGGTATTCAACATATATCGGAGATCAGTTGTCTGTGGGAGGTCGCTTCCATCTGCTTGTCGGTTTGGCTAATGTAAACCTCAGGAGCAAGGGGAGTTCGATTACAATAGATGACAAAGCTATAGTGGCCGGTGGCAATATGGAGCTCAACGCATCCGGTATGATTGGCTTCAGAACAGACGGTGAAGGCGATGTAGATATTGAAGAGATCTATTTTGACCCCAATTCGTTTAGCAATTTCGGGGCGGCACTCGATCTTGGTGCAGAGTATAAGTCTGACTTTGGGCTGGACGCCATGGTCTCCATCACCGACTTGGGCGCCATCCGTTGGGAGAACAAGCTGAGCGCCCGCGCGAGCGGAGCGGTTGAATTCAACGGCCTTTTTGGAGAAGGAGGCACTATTTCAACTGACATGGAAGACCTGCTGGACTTGAGTAACGCTCTCGATTACCAGATTGTGAACGGACATCGGAAACTCCTCCGTATGATACCGTGCAATATTGCTGCAGGCGCACGTTACCATATGCCTTTCTGGAGCGGATTGTCCGTAGGTTTACTGAATACAGTCCACATAGCCCGCGCTTCATCGTGGTATGAAATGCGTCTCGGCGCCACTGTCACTCCTTCCCGTATCTTGAGCCTTTCCGGCAATCTTGGTTTAGGCACCATCGGGCCCACATGGGGCACAGCCCTCAATCTTAACCTCGGCCCGTTCAACCTGCTCGCCGGAGTGGACAGTTTTCTGGGACCGCTCGGGAAATATGACTCCGTCCCCTTCCCTGTCAACAGTTTCGTGGGGAACGTACACGCAGGGCTGGTTCTTACATTCTAATAGAAAATATCATTCATCTTCAATTTAAAATACTATGTCAGTTAATCGATTAAGATCATCGTTCTTAAAAAGAACAGTCCTTTTGCTGGCGATATTGTTCTCTTCTGCTGTATTTGTTGCAGCGCAGAACGCCACTGTCGTAAAAGGACGGATTACTGACCCCGACGGACAACCCATTGTCGGAGCCACTATCCAAAACTTGACGGAAAAGACCTTCACCACAACCGACGGTGATGGCAATTACACCCTTTCTGTCAAAGACGCCAAGAATGCAATGCTGGAAATTGCATTCCTGGGCATGGAAACAATCACAGAAGCACTTGATGGCCGCAACTCGTTTGACGTGCAGATGGCCCAGGACCGCATGTTTCTGGAAGGATCGGTAGTTACCGGTTATCAGGAGATCCAGCAGCGCAAAGTGACCGGTGCCATTGCAACCGTTGGCGCCAAGACAATCGAGGAGCGCTACAGCCCTTCCCTGCTTCAAAACCTTGAAGGTCGCGTGGCTGGTCTGTCTACATACGGCGGCAAGCTCACCATCCGTGGTGTGAGCTCCATGTATGCAGAGTCCAACCCGCTGCTGGTTGTTGACGGTCTGCCTATAGAGGGCGACATCGACGACCTCAACCCTTATGACATCGAGAGCGTCAACGTCCTCAA
Source organism: Bacteroidales bacterium (assembly GCA_017614715.1). Lineage (GTDB taxonomy): Bacteria > Bacteroidota > Bacteroidia > Bacteroidales > UBA932 > Equibacterium. The sequence goes on from JAGABI010000056.1 coordinate 6,975, forward strand.
GGATGCCGCAGCAGCCGCAATCTACGGTGCCCGCGCATCCAACGGTATCATTGTCATCACCACCAAGAGCGCCCGCGAAAAGGGACGCATAGATGTGGACTTCTCCTCCAACCTGACTCTCTATCAGAAACGCAACCTCGACTACGGTGCCAATTTCTATATGACTCCGGAGCAGCAGGTTAATATGGAGAAGAATTATTACGACTACTATTTCCTCCACAACGACGGCGAGATTTCCGACCCGTTCAACTCTTATGAAAACAGCGTAACCAACTTCAGCAACCGCATCTCTCCCATTGAGCGTGCCTACTATATGCTTGCCAAGGGCGAGATGACACAGAGTCAGGTTGACGAACTCTGCAATTCGCTGTCTAAGAACAATTTTGCCAAGGAATATGGCGATGCGGTACTCCGCCGCCAGATTATCCAGCAGTACAACCTTGCACTGCGCAGCCGCAGCGACAGGTTCCAGAGCAACTTTGTAATCAACTACCGCCACGACAACCAGGGCGAAATCAACGCCTTTGACCGTCAGATGTCGGTAAGCTACAAGGGCTCTTACGACGTGGCTCCCTGGCTCACTGCAACCGTTGCAGTGAACGGGATCTACGGCAAGCAGCGTGAAAAAGGTTATGACTATATGAGTTCTTACAGCAGCCCCTGGTCATATCCCTCTTATGAGACCATGTTCAACCAGGATGGCTCATACCGCCTGATTGGCACTAACCTCTACCGGGACAACACCGAAGGCGGCCAGTTCAAGGACCTGGGCATCAACCTGGTGGAAGAACGTTACAACAACGTACAGAACACCTCCCGCCAGTATATGCGCTACCACGGCGACCTGCTCTTCAAGATTATAAAGGGCCTTACCGCAAACACCCAGTTTGTATATGAGACCGACCACCGCACTACCGACTGGTATGCGAACCAGGACAGCCACCTCGCAAGGGTATTCTACAATGCATACAAGGAGATTGACCCCTCTACCGGCGAGGCGATCTATCACACTCCCGAGACCGGCGGTTTCCGCAACGTGACCAACATGGACGGCCGCTACTGGACCGCCCGCGGCCAGTTGAACTATTCCGGTACCTTTGGCAAGCATGAAATCGTAGCCCTGGCCGGCCTTGAGTTCCGCGAGACTCTCTACGCCGGTACCCGCAGCCTCATGCTCGGATATGACGACCAGCTCCAGAACGCCGCCACCCAGACTGTGGATTTCGGCGCCCTCAGCCTTATCAAGAACAGCCCTTCTTACCAGATCACTAGCGCCGGCGGCGGATATCCCGCATACAACAATGTATATGTTCCCTACATTGACGGCAGCATGAGCCCCATCGTAGAGCAGCATCACCGCTACGCTTCCGGCTATGCCAACTTCACCTATACTTACGACAAGCGCTACAACGTGTTCGGGTCGTTCCGTAAGGACTATGCCGACGTCTATGGCCTGAACGTCAAGCTCCGCGGCCGTCCCCTGTGGTCTGCCGGCGTAGCATGGAACATGGGTGAGGAAGACTTCATGAAGGAGGCTGACTGGATCAACACTCTCAAACTGCGTCTCAGCTATGGTGTCACCGGTAACATATACCAGGGCGCTACCAGCTATATGACCGCAGAGAGCACGGGCCTGAACATAATAACCACCCTACCTTACGGCGAAATCAAGAGCCCTGCGAACCCCAACCTCAAATGGGAGCAGACCCGCACCATCAACGCCGGTGTCGACTTCTCATTCGTGGACAACCGCTTCCGCGGATCGTTCGACTACTACCGCAAGCAGGGTCTCGACCTCTTCTCTTACAAGACTCTCGACCCGACCACCGGCTTCACCCAGATGTTTGTAAACTCTGCCGACATGACCAACCACGGTGTCGAGCTCATGCTCACCGCAGACTGGATCCGCGAACGCCGCCGCAGCGACTTTGGCTGGAGCAGCACCCTGACCTTCGCTGTAAACAAGAACAAGATCACCAACGTGGACAACCCTGCAATCCAGGCTTACCAGCGCTTCAGCAATCCTTACGTAGTGGGTTATCCTACCAGCGCAATCTGGAGCTACGAGTTTGCCGGCATCAGCGATGCTGAGGACTCCAGGGGCCACACCCTCTGGTACGGCAAGGTCAACGAAGAGACCGGCGAGAAGAGCATCGGCACATCCGCACAAGGCGCACCCGTCAGCATCCTGGTTTATTCCGGCCAGACAGAGCCCGTGGTTATCGCAGGCTTAGACAACCGCTTCGTATGGAACGGCTTCAGCCTGAGCGTGCTCATGGCATACTACGGCGGCCACAAGATGCGCGCCCTCGTTGAAGATGAGGTTATGGGTATCGGCAGCGCAGTGGCCCTTCCGAGCTACTTCAACAACGCATGGACTCCGGAGAAACCGACCCTTACCCCCGGTATCGGCCGTTACGGCAGCACTGCCCACGGTTCCGAGCCGCTTCACAGCGACATCTCCGTCCGCGACGCATCCTTCCTCAAAATCCGTAACATAGTATTCGGTTACGAGATGCCCGAGCGCTGGGCGCGTGCCATCAATGCAGACCGCATCAATCTGCAGTTCCAGATTGACAACCTGCCTCCTGTCTGGACAGGTTTCCGTCCCGGCAAGGAGATGAGTTACTACGCCAAGAATGCCGTATTCGATCCCGAAACCGGCGGCATCCCTCTCAGGAGCTCTTACATTTTCGGCCTTCACATCAACTTCTAAGTCAGTACCGTCATGAAAAAGATATTTACCATTTTAACTGCCTGCCTGATGCTGGCTTCGTGCGCCGAGTTCACCGACCTCAAGCCCAAGGGCATGAACCTTCTCTCTACGGCAGACGAACTGGAACTGTTGCTGAATGTTGAGTATTCTGATTACTACCAGTTCGACATGTACTATATGACCGGAGACCTGATGAGTTCGACTATGGGTATGATCCCCAACATCCTTACCCAGCCCACTCCCAGCCGCAACTCCATTCTCCTTACCTGGGACGACACCAACCTGAAGCGTTTCGCAGAGTTGACCACCAGCGACACCGATTACACCAGGCTCTTCGGATACGTCGGCAAGATTGCCAACCCCATACTTTCTTCCGTTGAATTTGCGACCGGTGACGAGGCCAAGAAGAAACAAATCCAGGCCGAGGCCCTCTGCCTGCGTGCATGGGCAGAATTCCTGCTTGTGAACAAATTTGCGGCAGCATACAACCCCGCTACTGCAGAAACCACTCCCGGTATCCCTTACCTTATGGAGGACTGGGACATCTCCATCCCCCCGGAGAAATGGACCGTAAAGCAGGTGTATGACCAGATTGTCAAAGACTGCGACGATGCCATCAACCTGAACGCCCTCCCGGAGAAGAACATCAACCAGATGCGCTGGAGCAAGGCTTGCCCCTACGCCATTAAAGCGCTGGCCCTGATGGCCATGCAGGATTTTGACGGTGCGGAAGCAGCTGCCAAGGAGTCCCTCAAGATCAACTCCGCCGTGGCTGACTACTGGTCTGATGAATACACAGAGCAGATCATGTGCTTCATGAACCCTCAGCTGTTTTATCCCGCTGTGCTCCGTCCCATGATGAACTGCCCCGAGGACCTGTTCCACACAGCAACTGAAATCAAGTTTATGCCCATGCGTACAACCGAGTGCGAAGCCCAACTGGAAGCAGGTCACGCCGCCCTCGACAGGATGCCTACCGACGGTATGCGATATATGTATGTCATGAGCCAGGCACAGATGTCCTGCGGTGTTAATTATACCATGATCTGGGATATGTCAGGCTGCGGTTCCAGCTGGAATATGTATGGACTCAAGACTACCCAGCAGATGCTTATCGTGGCAGAGTGCGAGATCCGCAAAGGCAACTTCGCAGAGGCCATGGGTTATCTGGATGACATCCGCCAGGGACGTATCAACCCCGAGATATATGCTCCCCTCAAAGGTAACGTCAACACCAAAGAGGCAGCCGTTGCAGCTCTCAAGCAGACCGCTCTCGGCGAGAACGTATACTCTATATACAACTTCATCGAGCGCAAGCGCTGGAACCAGCTGGACGACATGAAGGAGACCCTCAAAAAGAACATCCTGGGCACCGAGTTCACCCTTGCTCCGGACTCCAAGATGTGGATCTTCCCGTTCCCCGGCAATGCGGTTGACAACAACCCCAACCTGAAGCAGAACAGCTACGACGAAGATGCGACTGAGTAATTTTTTCAATGTAATATGGCTTTGTGCCGCCATCGCAGGCCTTTGCGCCTGCGGTGGCAGCCAGGGCTATACAATAGAGGGCGAAGATCAGGGAGAAGGATTTGCTGTGCTGCGTCGCTACGGCCCCAACGTTCCTGATATCCGCGATACGGTTGTCCTTGAGAATGGCCGTTTCTGTTTTACCGGCACGGTAGACGATGTCGTGATGGGTGAAGTACTGGTATGCCATGAAGGGGAACAACCCCAGCGCTACTCGCTTTATCTGGAGAACAGCCATCTTACTCTCAAAGACGGCAAATTCTCAGGGGGCCCCAATAACGATTTTATGCTGGATATGGAGGATGCCTTTGCATCTGTCGACACTGCCGCAGTCAATTATCGCGAGCTCATGCTGAAAGCGTTTAACGACTGCTGTGCATCACATCCCGATGTAGAGGCGGCCGCGTTCATGTATTATGTTTTCAATCGCGAAACCCCTCTGGAAGAGTATGAGGAGGGTTTCAACAAGTTCACCGGGCGCGTTCAGAACAGCCTCCTGGGCTCCAACGCCCGCGAAGAGATTGCAGCGCGCAAGGCAACCATGCAGGGGATAGATGCTCCCGCATTCACCCTCAACGATCGCGAAGGCAACCCCGTTTCTCTCGAATCACTGCGCGGACAGTATGTCCTGCTCGATTTCTGGGCCTCCTGGTGCAAACCCTGCCGGGCAAGCATGCCTGGCCTGAAAGAACTTTATGCCCGTTATCACGAGAAAGGGTTCGAGATTCTCGGCATCTCCACCGACACCAATGCGGATGCCTGGAAAAAGGCGGTAGAGGACGACCAGACCCCCTGGATTCACGTCATTGACGCGGCACAGAAAGAAGGGGCCGCCAACGTTGCCCAGATGTACGGAGTACATTCAATCCCCACCTTCTTCCTGATAGACAAGGAAGGTAAGATGGTTGGCAAGATAGACCACGACTCCCTCGCAGATAAACTCGGCGAGATATTTGAATAAACGGCTTTTACCGTTATGAAAAAAATCCTTCTTTTGACCCTGTTCATAGGCATGACCTGCTCCGCACAGGAGAGCTTCATGTCAAATGTGCGCTATAGCGATTCTTCTCCCGCCATCTTTGAGAAGGTGGCGGAAGCGGTTTCGCCCTATAAAGACGAACCGGCCGGCAATCTGATGGTCCGCATCGCAAAGCAGTTCCTGGGCACAGCGTATGTGGGCGGCACGCTGGAGACCGAGCCGGAACAACTCACCATAAACATGGACAAGACCGACTGCATCCTGTTTGTGGAGATGTGCCTGGCGCTTACCCAGACCATTAAGAGCGGAGAGCCCACTTTTGAGAACTTCTGCCGCAACACGCAAAACCTGCGTTACAGGGACGGCAAGGTGGACGGCTACGCCTCGCGCAACCACTACACATCGTCGTGGATCAAGCAGGGCCAGGAGAACGGCATCTTCCGCGAGGTGTCCAAGGAATTGGGAGGCAGCCGGCTGGACCAGCGCATCGATTTTATGAGCACCCATCTGGAAGCCTACAAACAGCTCAAGGACAATCCCGGTATGGTGGTGAAAATCATGCAGGCAGAATCTGACCTGAACAAGGATACCTTCTACTACCTCCCGCAGAGCGATATCTCCAACCTCACGAAGGGCATCAGCAGCGGAGACATCATCTGCTTTGTAACTACCGTTGACGGCCTCGACATCGGCCACGTGGCCATAGCTGTGGAGCAGAATGGCCAGAAAAACTTCATCCACGCATCCACCAACGCGAAGAAGGTGATAATAGACAAACAGACCATCGCCGACTACGTTCTTTCTCACAAATCTTCCAAAGGTGTGCGGGTTGTAAGAATCAACTAAAATGGTTATCTTTGCTAATTGTTTTTTAGCAAAATCGCCGTTTTAGTTAAGATTAGATGCACAGGATATTTTTGCCGATATACAGGTATTTCTGCCGCCACAAAGCCCTCCTGTATCTACTTCTGGCCGTAACATCGATTGTTTTTGCCACCTTCGGACTGAGGGTGACATACCAGGAAGATATAACCGAGTTGCTCCCCACAAGCAGTGTCGAGAGCGAGTTGGCGTTCGGTTCCATAGGCCTCAAAGACAAGATTTACATCCAGGTCACATCTGCCGGTGACCGGCTCGGCACAGAAGAACTCGCAGAACGCACCGACGAATTTGTTGCGCTGCTGGAGCAAAAGGATTCCTCAGGAAAATTTATCAGCAACATACTCAGCCGGCTGGAAACCGAAACCGCGCTGAACGCATTGGACTTTGTTCTGGGGCACATACCCTCCTTCATCGACACGACTGCATACTCTGCCTTTGCTGAAGCGGTAAAACCCTCCGCCATACGCGAGAGGCTGGAGGCCGATGCCGCCATCATAATGGAAGACGAAACGGGCGATGCCACCCAGGCCGTCGGTTATGACCCGCTCTGCCTGCGCGACGCGGTTCTCGGAGACCTTCTGGGCGATGTATCCGGCGGATATAACTTAATTGACGGCCACTTCTTCTGCCCCGACAGCACTGTGGCTATGGCATACCTGGCCCCCGCTTTCAAGACTCTTGACAGCGCCACTGCTACCGCTTTCTGCAGGATGATGCGATCTACCGTGCGCGAATTTGAGAAGAGTTATCCCGACACCAAAGTGCTCTTCCACGGCGAACCAATCGGCAGCGTATCCAACGCCACCAGAATCAAAGGCGATCTGGCATTGACGGTGGGCATATCCATAGTGCTGATACTCATCCTCCTGATGATTTGCTTCAAGAGCATTTCTCTGTTGTGGCGGATTTTGGTGCCGATAATATACGGTTCGCTGTTCGCGCTCTCTTGCGTCTTCTGGATCAAGGGAGAGATGTCGCTGCTGGCGCTGGGCTTTGGCGCGATAGTGCTTGGAGTTGCCATCAGCTACTGCCTCCACCTGCTTATCCATCACTACTATGTGGGCGACGTGGAGAAACTGCTTATTGAAGAATCGACACCCGTTTTCCTGGGGTGCGTAACCACAATCGGCGCCTTCCTGAGCCTGATGTTCACCGACAGCGAACTGCTGCGCGACTTTGGACTGTTCGCCTCGCTGGCGCTTGCCGGGAGCACGCTGTTCGCGCTGATATTCCTCCCCCATCTTCTCCCCAAGGAAAAGGGGGATACCGACAAAGCCGCATTCAAAGCCATCGACAGGATAAACTCATTCCCGTACGACCGTAACAAATGGGTCCTTTCCATACTGTCGCTGATAATTGTCGTGGGTATCTTCTTCTCAGGTGACGTAAAGTTTGACAGCGATTTGCGCAACCTTGACTATAACTCTGCGGATGAGCTGGAGAGCGAAGCGCTGTTCAACGCCAAAAACAACGACGGGTACGAGCATCTCTATTATGCCACTGTATCCACCGACCTGGACGAAGCGCTGGAGGCCAACCTGGCCCTCTCCGGCATACTGGATTCGTTGCTCAGTGCCGGCACGGTGCACAGTTACTCCGATATGGTGTCAAAGCTGTTCATCACTGAAGAGCTGCAACGGCTGCGCATCGATTCCTGGAACAAGTTCTGGACTCCGCGCCTAAAGAGCGAGGTACTCTCCACCATAACTGCAGAAGCTGACCGCGCCGGACTCTATCCCGATATGTTCCAGGGGTTTGAGACAATCCTCAACACCCCTTACGAGCCGGCGTCGCTGCTGGAAGCCGGAGTCATCCCGGACAACCTGCTCTGCAACTATATAGAGCGCAACGCCGATGACCAGTATATGGTTTTCAGCGACGTGTCAATGGCTGCAGCTGATAAGGACAACGTCACCGCCGAGGTGGTAAAGAACCCCAGGACGTTTATTCTGGACCCCTTCTACTACTGCAAGGATATGGTACAGATGATTCACGACGACTTCAATATTGCCGTGTGGATATCTTCACTGTTCGTGCTGCTGATACTGCTGCTCAGCTACCGCAACATAATTACGGCCCTGCTGAGCTTTATCCCGATGGGTGTCAGCTGGTTTGTGGTGCAGGGCTACATGGCCTTGATCGGTTTGGAATTCAATCTTATAAACATAGTTGTCTCTACATTCATTTTTGGCGTCGGGGTGGACTACAGCATCTTCATCACCGAGGGGCTGTTGTCAGAAGCGCGTACCGGCAGCCGGGCGATGCTGGGCCACCACAAGGCGGCCATATTCTTCTCTGCCGCAATCCTTGCGATAGTGACCTGCTCGCTGCTGTTCGCACGCCATCCCTCCATCCGCTCCATCGGTCTCGCGACCCTGATAGGCATGGCAACGACAATAATGATATCCTATTCACTGCAGCCGTTCCTCTTCCGTCAGTTGATGAAGATTCCGGCGTACAGGAAAAGTGTAATGAAAAAGAAACCTTATGTCGCAGATAATAGATAGTACCCTCTATTCCGACATGCTCCGCCAGGGGGCTGCCAGCCTCTATAAAGAAAAAACCGTCGTAAACGACCTCAACGTATTCCCTATCCCGGACGGCGACACGGGCGACAATATGTATATGACACTCAAGGCGGGGGCTGGCGAGGCCAGCGGAAAGCAGGGAACTCTCTCCCAAACCGCACACAACGCAGCCCAGGGGATGCTGCTGGGCGCCCGGGGCAATTCCGGTGTGATTCTTTCGCGCATCTTTGCCGGCCTGGCAAAGGGGCTCGAAGGGCTTGAGGAGGCCGACGCCGCAGCATTCGCCAGGGCCATGTCGGCTGCAGTGAAGGAGGCTTACGGAGCCATCCCCGTCCCGGTGGAGGGAACAATCATCACAGTGCTCCGCGAAGGGGCGGAAGGGGCTAGCGGTAATTCACTCGAAGAGTATTTCGACACCCTGCTGGCGGCTATGCAAGTCTCCCTGGACCACACCCCGGAGAAGTTGGAAGTTCTCAAGCAAGCAGGTGTGGTGGACAGCGGCGGAGCCGGGCTGCTCTGCATTTTCCGCGGCATGAACGAGGCGCTGCACGGCATTTCCCAGGCAGAAGAGAGCGCCCCCGAACCTACGCCGCAGGCCGCTACCGTAGATCTTTCAAGATTTACTGAAGACACCACCCTGGAGTTCGGCTACTGCACCGAGTTCCTCCTCCGCCTGACCCGCGCAAAGACCAACCTCGATACCTTTGACATAAAGGAGCTGTCCGACTGGCTGGAGGCCAACGGCGAGAGCGTCGTCGCATTCCGTGACGGGTCGATAGTTAAGGTGCATGTGCACACCTTCACCCCCGGCCAGATCCTGAACCACTGCCAGCAGTACGGAGAGTTCCTCACCGTCAAGATAGAGAACATGACGCTGCAGCACCATCAGGAGAGCAACCAGAACAACGCCTCCTTCAAGCGTCCCAAGCAGAACTACGGCATTGTTACGGTGGCTGCGGGCGAGGGGCTGATAGCCGCGTTCAAGGAGGGCGGAGCCGACGTGGTGATTCCCGGAGGCCAGACGATGAACCCCTCCACCCAGGATTTTATCCAGGCGTTCGACCAGATCAATTCCGACAACATACTTGTCTTCCCCAACAACTCCAACATAAAGATGGCTGCAGAGCAGGCTGCCGGGATGTACACAAAGGCCAAAGTAAGGGTGATACCCTCCACCACCATAGGCGAAGGGTACTACGCAATTGCATCGGCCGACCGCGACTGCACCTACATCGACCAGGTAATCTCCGACATCTCCCAGGTAATGGAATCGGTTGATACCGGCATGATTTCCCGCGCCATACGCGACGCAGAAGGTGATGGCGTAAATGTGGTCAAGGGAGATTTTGTCGGATATCAGGGCAAGAGCATCCTTGCCGATTCCCCCTGCCGCGCCGAAGCTGCCGCTGCCCTGCTGGACAAGATGGGGGCAGGTTCGCGCGACGTCCTGCTGGCATTTACCGGGGAAGATGTGGACGAAGCCGAGGCGGAGCAGCTCCAGGACGAGCTCAGCGCAAAATACCCTATGCTTGAAATAATGTTTAACCGCGGCCAACAGCCGATTTATGATTATATTTTTGTACTATGCTGACATTCTTTTCTGACACCGATTGCGACATAACTCCCAAGGAGTGTGCCGAGTATGGAATAAAGCTTATCAGTATGCCTTATACGGTGAATGACAAGGTCATTTACCCCTATGTAGACTGGGATACCTTTGACGCCCACACCTTCTATGATATGCTGCGCCGCGGCACTATCCCGACCACCAGCGCCATGGGCGAAGAGTTTTACGAGAAGCTTTTCGAGCCCGAATTTGCTGCAGGCAACGACATCCTGTATGCCCACTTCTCTGCCGCCACATCAAACACCTTTACCATAATGCATCAGGTTCTGGATCGCCTGAAGGTGAAATATCCCGGCCGGAAATTCTTTGAAGTCGACTCCCTGGGCATCTCTGCCCTCGCATATAACGTCGTGCTGGAGGTTGCCGACCTGGTAAAAGCCGGCAAAAGCGGAGAAGAGATAGAAGCCTGGGCCAAGGAGGAGGTGCCCCACTTCTCCATGCATTTCTTTGCAGACGACCTCAAATTTTTCCGTCGCAGCGGGCGCGTGAGCGGTCTGGCAGCCACAATGGGCGGCTTGATTGGCATCCGTCCCATCATCCATCTGGATGACAACGGCGTGATGGTATCCATCGGCAAGGAGACGGGTCGCGCAAAAGCCATCGCCCGTCTGGTTAGAACCGTAGAGGAGCAGGGGGACAACGTAAAGGCCCACAGGGTGGTGGTTGCACACTCCGACTGCCCTGCTATTGCCCAGGAGGCAGAGCGCCAGCTCAAAGAAAAATTCGGCAACGACCTGAATGTGATTATCCAGAATGTCAACCCCACCATCGGCAGCCACTGCGGTCCCGACGGCCTGGGAATCTGCTTCCACGCCATACACAGATAGGCCATGATTACAGTAGAACAAGTCACCACCAAACGGCAGCAGAAGGAGTTCATAGAGTTCCCGCTGAAGCTCTATAAGGACAACAAATGCTATATCCCGCCGCTCTATTCCGACGAAAAGAAGATTTTCCGCAAAGACTATGTTTACAACGACATGTGCGACAGCATCTTCTTCAACGCATACAAAGACGGGAAGATGGCCGGCCGCATTTCCGGCATAATCCAGCGCGCTGCCAACAAGAAGAATAACGAGAAGCGGGTCCGTTTCTGCCGCTTTGATGTTATAGAAGACGAGCAGGTTGCCCGCGAACTGTTTGCAAAAGTGGAGCAGTGGGCTAAAGACAATGGTATGGACACCGTGGTGGGGCCGCTCTCCTACTCCGACCTTGAGCGGGAAGGGATGCTGGTTGGCGGCTACGAGTACCCTGCTACTTTTGAGGAGACCTACAATTATCCCTATTACGGGAGTTTCATGGAGAAGATGGGCTACAAGAAAGAGGTTGACTGGACCGGCAGCCGTCTGCGCCTGCCAAAGGACTATAACGGCGAACTGGAGCAGATGGCGGACTATGTCATGCGGCGCTACAACCTGCATCTGGCCACCGCCCGCAGCACCAAGGAGTATCTTGCAAAATATGCCGACGGCTTCTTTGAACTGCTTGACAAATCGTACGATCAAATCTACGGCTCGGTACCTTTCACAGATGCGATGAAAAAGCTGATGCTGGACAATTTCAGCCTGATTCTGAGCAAAGACAACCTGGTGATAGTGCTGGATGAGAACGAAAAGATGATTTGTCTGGGGCTGGCGTTCCCGTCGATAGGGGAAGCCCTCCGGCCATCCGGCGGACGCCTCACTCCGGGCGCGATTTTCCGTGTCCTGCGGGCCATAAAACATCCCAAGGTACTGGACCTGGGGCTGGTCGGGGTTGACCCAGAATGGCTCAACCGGGGCATCAGCGTGGTCATCTCTGCAGCAATGGTCAAGATGCTCAAGATGCCGGGGGTGCTTTATGCTGAAACCAACATGAACCTGGAGGACAACTACGCCATCCAGAACCAGTGGAAACGCTTTGACGAACAGAAGATAAAACTGCACCGCAGCTATGTTAAAAGTCTTGGTTGATTGCTTCGGAGGTGACCACAGCCCCGAGGCCAACGTGGAAGGGGCGCTGATGGCCCTGAAACAGTTCTGCGACATCTACCTGATACTCACCGGAGATGAGGCGGCCATCCGCGGCTGCCTTGAGGGCAAAGAGTACGACGCCGACCGTTTGGAGATAGTCCACGCACCCGAGGTGATCGGCTGTGATGAGAAGCCTATCGACGCAGTGCGCCTCAAGCGGGAGAGCTCCATGATGAAGGCCATCCGCATGCTGCGCGACCGCGACGACATCTCTGCAATGGTATCCACCGGCAGCACCGGGGCGCTGGTTGCAGCGGCCCTCACCCGCATCGGCCGCGTGCGCGGCGTGATCCGGCCCGCCTTCTGCCCCATCCTCCCCACTATGGACGGCGGCCTGGTGGGCATCTGCGACAGCGGTGCCAATGTGGAGGTCACACCAGAGATGCTGCGTCAGTTCGCCATCATGTCAAGCCTCTATATGGAGCACGTCTACGGCATCAGCACTCCGCGCATCGCACTCCTCAATGTGGGCAAAGAACCTGAAAAGGGTGACGAAATTCATCAAAAGGCACACATTTTGCTCTCAGAAACTCCAGAAATCAATTTCGTGGGCAACATGGAGAGCCGCGACCTGCTTTCCGGGCGCTACCACGTTGTGGTGGCCGACGGTTTTTCTGGCAACGTGCTGGTAAAGACAACAGAAGGCACTGCGCTGGAACTGCTGAAAAAGCTCAAGAAGGACATCTTCTCCCGCACAATCTACAAGATTGGGGCGCTGCTTATGAAGAAAATGTTCGCCGACGAAAAGGAGTTCATGAACTACCAGAACTACGGCGGAAGCGTGCTGCTGGGATGCTCCAAGACCGTTGTGAAGGGACACGGCTCAAGCAAGGCCGTATCGGTGGCAAAATGCATAGAGCAGGCCTACCGGATGGAACAAAGCTCCGTTGCCGCAAAGACAGAAGAAGTTATACTTAAATACGAACATTACGAAGAGTAGATATGTTTGACGAAGTTAGAACCATACTATCGCGCCAGCTGCGCGTCTCTCCCGATAAAGTGACCCTGGACGCCCAGATCAAGCGCGACCTGCACGCCGATTCGCTGGATATCCTCCAGCTTCTCATGCGGCTCGAAGACGATTATGGCGTAAGGATTCCCGACGAGGCCCTTGCAAAGTTCGAGACCGTGGGCGATGTGGTAACTTATTTGGATTCTTTGGAAAAATGAAACGCATAACTCTGATTGTCTGCTGCCTGATGCTCTCGCTGGCATCCTTTGCCCAGAAATACGACACCGGCTTCAAGCAGACCCACCGCCTGAAGATATCGGGCAAGACCACCATAATGAAGGGGCAGCTTACCTACGACGGGAAAGAGCAGCTCTCCATGATTTACTCCGACCCCGAAGGTGACTATTTCATCATCGACGGCTCCCAGATCAAGATGAACCTGCTGGGCAAGAAAGCCACCCTGGATGCCGACAAAGTCCCGATGACAAAGCTGCAGCGCGCCACCCTGCTCAATTGCCTCAACGGCAACTGGGAGCAGGCTGCCAAGGACAACAATGCAAAATCTACGGTGACCGAAAAGCTCGGCTTCCGCACCGTGGACATAGCATCTGACAAAGTGGTGCCCCGCGGCGGCTATAAATCGCTCAGCATCACCTATCGTATTAAAGACGGCAATGTAACACGCCTGGTTCTGGAAGACGCAGTCGGGATAGAAGACACCTACGAAATGCAATAATGAAACGTTTCGGCAGGTTGTTCCCGGGCTGGCTGATCGCGGCGACGGCAGTCGTGGCGATGGCTGCGCAATGCAGGCCCGATCCTCCCGAACCACCCGTTCCCCCAACCCCTCCGAAACCGGAGGTATTGTTCATCGATACCGCCTATGACATCTCCTGCGATGGGGCGACCATTACTTTTACACTGGAAGCAAACGAGGCCTGGAGCGCCTCTGTAACCGGCGGTGGAGAGTGGTGTACCATCGACCAGACTTCTGGCCCGGCCGGCACAATGTGCATCGTGGCCACCATCACACCCAATGAGGAACTCGTCCCCAGAAATTGCGTGATAAAACTGAAGGTTGGCGATACCTCGGGAGAAATCACCATCAACCAGGCACAACGCAACGTGCTCACTGCCAGTCCGGACCAGTTCCAGATCCCTGCAGAAGGGGGTCTCTTCACCACAGAGATTACCGCCAACATAGAGTACGAAGTCACCCTGTCAGATGAATGGATTGCATGGGACAACGGTTCCATCACCGTCTCCGGCAACCCCGGCAGCGAAGAGCGGACCGCCACAATCATACTGTCCGGCCCTGACATCACATGCACCGTAACCATAATCCAGGCCGGCACAGCGCCCCCGACTGATCCGCTGGACGGGGTAGTTACAGTGCTGCAGACCCACGCTACCGGTAACGGCATCCCCCTGATTCTTATGGGCGATGCCTTCACCGCCGCAATGATTGAAGACGGAACCTACCGGACCGCGATGGAGAGTGCTGTAGAAGCCTTCTTCGGCGAAGAGCCGTACATTACCTTCCGGGATATGTTTGACGTCTATATGGTAAACGTCGTCTCTGACCAGTACGCCGATTTCACATCGGGCACATCCACTACCCTGGGAATCTGCTTCCAAGGCGATAATGTCGTAGGCGCAAACCTTGACAAATGCCAGGAATATGCCCGGCCGGCCGTGGAGGATGAGGCTCTCCTGGACAGGTCCGTGATAATAGTACTGGCTAACCGCCAAGCCCACGCCGGACGATGCTTCCTCACTTTTATAAGCAGGGAGGATGAGGCGCCAGACGACGGAGCGTGCGGCCTTGCGGTGGCAGTCTCCGCCCTGGGCACCAGTCAAGACGACTTCGTGGGGCTGATACAGCATGAGGCCGGCGGGCACGGCTTTGGCAAACTCGCAGACGAGTATTTCTACGAGGGGACCGGCTCCATTCCCCAGTCGGACATAGATACCTACCGAAGGCTTCAGGAGGCTCACCGCGCCTACGTGAACGTAGATTTCACCGACAATCCGGAGTCAGTCCTCTGGAGCCGGTTCATTACCAATACCCGGTATCAGGCGGAGAATGTAGGAGTATTTCCGGGAGGCTTCGGATACGAACAGGGGGTATGGCATCCCACCGGTCAGAGCATAATGAATCTTGATTTTGGCGGTTATAACGCCCCTTCCCGCGAAGCTATCTACATAAGGCTGCACAAACTTGCCTTCGGCCCCGGGTGGGAATATGACTTTGATACGTTCGCTGAGTTCGATATCAAAAGTGAAGATGTGGTATTGGAACAGGCTCGTCACGCTCCCCGCTCCCTGCAACGCCGTATGGCACCCTGCCCGCCGCCGGTGATAATCTCCAGATAACTATTCCTCTGCAGATTCCTCTTTCAAAGCCGCCATACGCTTGTCCCGTTTTTTCTTCTCGCGCCCGGCAGACGATTTGAGGTAACGGTTCCACTGCTCTTCAGTGAATATTTTCTGGTACTCGTCGTCAAAAAAATCTGCCCATTTATCGGTAATACTTTGGAAGGAGGTGCTTTGCGCCGCACCAGAATCCTTTGCACGCTTCATCTCCGCATTATAAATCGGGGCAAAATGCTGCAGCAGGGTGTCCAGTTTGAAGGCCTGGTAATCGTCCAGCTTGTAGCGATCCACCATATCTTCTACCTGCTTTGCAATAATCTCCTCAAAAGACAGCTCTTTCTGGGGATTGGCCTGCTGGGCGCGGCATGTGGTCCACGACAGAGTAAAAAACAAGGCCGCCACCAATATGAAATTACGTAAGACTTTCATTTTTTGCTAAATTTGTAGTTCAGCCTATGACAAAGATACAATTATTATGCTAATGAAGAAAATATACGCCCTAACCCTCCTGTTGGTGTTATCCACCCTCCACTCTCTCGCATGCACAAACGTGATTGTCACAAAGGGGGCATCAGCAGACAGTTCTGTAATGGTTACATACGCTGCCGACAGCCATCAGCTTTACGGATGCCTTTACTTTCATCCAGCAAAGAACTGGAAAGAGGGGGCGATGCTCAAGATATACAACTGGGACGAGGGAGACTATATGGGCGAGATACCGCAGGTGGCAAAAACCTATCAGCAGATTGGCAACATGAACGACCGGCAGCTGATAATCACAGAGACCACCTTCGGCGGCCGCGAAGAGCTCTGGAACGGCCCCGGCATCATGGACTATGGCTCCCTGATATTCACCACCCTGCAGCGTGCCGCCACCGCCCGCGAAGCAATCGCTACAATAGATACACTCACCAGCAGATATGGTTATCCATCAGAGGGAGAATCTTTCTCCATTGCAGACAAGGATGAGGCCTGGATAATGGAAATCGTCTCCAAAGGGGATGGTTCCGGCGCCGTATGGGTGGCCCGACGCGTCCCGGACGGGTATATCTGCGCCCACGCAAACCAGTCGCGTATCGGCACCTTCCCACTGGATGATCCCGATAACTGCATGTACAGCCCAGACGTGATATCGTTTGCCCGCGAAAAGGGTTGGTTCAGCGGCAGCGACAGCGAGTTCAGCTTCTGCGACGCATACAACCCGGTAGATTTTGGCGGAGCACGCTTCTGCGACAGCCGCGTATGGTCGGCATTCAATATCCTCTGCGACGGTGAATTCGAGTGGGAGGATGCAGAAGGCAGGCACACTGCCGGCGCAAATGATTATCTGGACTACGCCATGGGGCATAACCTCAAGCACCGGATGCCGCTCTGGGTGAAGCCCGCCCGCAAGGTCTCCCTCAGCGCCCTGGCAGATGTGATGCGGGACCATTTTGAAGGGACTCCGATGGATATGACAGAGGATGTAGGCGCAGGATGCAGCCGCCTCCCGTACCGCTGGCGCCCGATGGAGTTTGAGGTGGACGGCAAGCAGTATGTCCACGAACGTGCCATAGCCACCCAGCAGACCGGCTACTGGATACTCTGCCAGGCTCGCAGCTGGCTGCCCGACGAGGTTGGCGGCATTATCTGGTTCGGGGTGGACGATGCAGCAACCAGCGCCCTGACTCCGGTTTACACCAGTGTCAACTCCGTGCCCATGCCCTTTGCCGAGGGCAACGGCAGCATGACTGAATACTCTCCGACATCGGCCTTCTGGCAGTTTAACAAAGTGACCCATTTCGCGTATCTTTTCTACGACCGGGTTGCCCCTGAACTCCGCCGCGAGATTGCAGAATATGAGAAGCTTTGCTTTGAAGCGGTACGGGAAACCGACAAGAAGGCGGAAACCTTACTGAAAAAGGGGAACCGGCGCAAAGCTGTCAATGCCATGACAGAGACCTCCAGCAAACTGGCTTCACACCTGATTACAAGATGGAAAGAGGTCGAGAGAGATATGCTTGTAAAATATCTTGACGGAAACGTAAAAGTAACCGGCGAGGACGGCACCTACAAGATGAACACCGAGGGTAGCAAAATACCTGTACATCCGCAGCACCCGGCACAGCGCGAACGCTGGCTGAGGGGCATAGTAGGCGACCATGGCGATACGATTATTTGTGAATAATTTTTTGCAAAACCGTATTTTTTGCATTCCTTTGCACTCGCAATGGGGGATTAGCTCAGTTGGCTAGAGCACCTGCTTTGCAAGCAGGGGGTCAAGGGTTCGACTCCCTTATTCTCCACAAAAAGAAAGCGGGTTATTTACCC
>JAGABI010000057.1 GCA_017614715.1 Bacteroidales bacterium
CAGCAGGAGTTCGGGATGCGAGACGAGCGTTGCGAGGAGGGAGAAGAGGTGATCTCCCGCAAGACCATTGAACGCTCCATCGATGGAGAGAGAGCCAAGGCCTACCGGATTGTCCTGGACGGGCAGAAGGTAGGTGGTGTCGTGCTTCAGATTGACAAGGAGGCCGCGAAGGGCGACCTTGAACTGCTGTTTGTCCTACCGGAGTGCCATAGCAAAGGCATCGGCCAGGCCGCTTGGAAGGCCGTGGAAGCGATGCATCCGGAGATCCGCGTCTGGGAGACCATCACCCCTTACTTCGAGAAGCGCAACATCCACTTCTACGTGAACCGCTGCGGCTTCCATATCGTCGAGTTCTGGAACAAGCATCAGCACGGACCCGCCGTACCGGAAGAGGAGGAAGGTAACTGGAGTATGGATGACGAGATGTTCGTATTCCGGAAAGAGATGACCGATAAGTAAATTCCCTGTTTATCAAAATGAATAGGCCCCGACAATACACTCCTGCTTGGTTTTGGAAAAGTGGAAATTTGTCCGTAAATGTCGTTGGAAAAAAGGAGGCAATATGCTTAACAGAAAGATAGACAACTATTTAAGAGAATATTATCAGAAATCAGGTAATGCATTGCTAATAACGGGTATCACTTGTCACTAAACCGGACTGATTATTACCGAAAAAAGCAAGACCAAAGTCTCGTACTTTGAGCTTGCATTTTAATGCTTAAGCGCAATGATATGCTTGAACTTGCCGCTGATTTTGTCGCTCTGTGGTAGTTCGTTTGTTAGGGCAATATCAATTCCTGACAGTTCTTTGCTCGCCATGAAAGACATCAAATTCCGGTGTGCCTCCTTGAATGCTTCAATGGGATTATCAGCGAGAATGCGAAGTTCTAATTTGTCAGAAGCTGTTTGAACAAGCTGGAAACGTCGGATGGATTTAATCTCTTCAAGAATCTTGTAGAATGACATTGGGGCAATCTGTACGCCACCGGCAAAGGTCAGGATGTCATCGGTGCGGCCCTCAATCTCCAACCAACGGGATGGCTTCCCGCAAGGACAAGCTTCATCGTGAATGATAATGCGGTCTGTCAGTTCGTATCGGATGAAGGGTTGGATGTAATTGGAAAGATTGGTGATGAGAACCTTTTCCGATTGCACGCCAGGCCCAACCGGATTATTATCTTTATCGACAGGCTCGACAATTACCCAGTCTTCGTTTATATGAAGATGTCCTTCGGAGCATTCACAGGCGATTTCTCCTCCTTCGGTACAGGAGTAATGCGTCTGGACATAGCATCCGAACCGTTCAGTTAATTTCTGCCGTATTTCGTTGGTAAGCAGTTCGCCACCCGTGATGATGACATCAGGCTTGATGGAAAGGTCTGGATAATCAGCAAGGAGCGCCAGATTGGATGGGTATCCACTGAGCATTGATGGTTGGAAGGCGTTAAGCCGGCGGATGATTTCTTCCTCTGGGGCGTTGACATCAACCGTAATCTTTGTCCGTTTCCACGGCATTCTCAACTGCAGGTAGCGGGACATTCCACAGGCCAGGTAGAAACCATAGTCTGCGAACACGCCGGCCGTTTTCTTGCCGTGTTTCATGAACGCAAGGTAATCCTCTTTTCTGGCAAACGTACGGAATGCCGCAATGGCCGACGCCACGTCAATGGCCGCCTTGTCGTACAATACCGTCGCCGGGTGTCCGGTGGAGCCGGAAGTCTTGAATACAAGGTATTTCCCGTCTAACATGCGGCCTACGTTATCCAGGTTCTCTGTAAAACCGGCTATCCGTTCCGTCGTGATGCGCCGGTCGGTGAAAACCTCGTCCAACCGGGACATCATCTGCGGCTTGCTGGTCGGAGGCAGATCCTCCAACCGGAAATCATCCCCAATCGCGGCGTACAGACGCTGGTAAAAAGGACTGTATGCCCGCGCATAGCGCACCAACTCCTTCAGACGCTTGTCCTGAAGTGTCTTTATAGTATCCTGGTCAGCCTTATTGCCCCGCCAGGTTTGCAGCATTGCCTTTAGCATACTCCGTTGTTTTCATTTCTTACTTTCCGATGCAGAACTTACTGAAGATGTTCTCAAGTACCTCTTCGGTGGAGATTTCGCCGACTATGGTGCCGATGGAGTAGAGGGCTTCGCGGATGTCCTGGCAGATGAGATCGGAGGGCTGGTTTTCGTTGAGGGCGACGGTGGCTTTGAGGAGGGAGTCGTATGCCACTTTGAGGGCGGTATAATGGCGCAGGTTTGCAACCAGGACAGTCTCTGTACCGACACTGGCATATTGCTGTGAGTTGGCAATTACTGTGCGGAGTTCATTCAGGCCAATCTGATTCTTTGCAGAGATAGGAAGAATGGCGAGGGGGGAGAGGTTGTTGGAGGAAGCGATACCTGAAATGATGTCGCACACCTTGCTGATGTTTTCTTCCGGGGTGATGGATTCAGGGTCGCGACCCTCAAAGAGGCTGGTCACTACCACCGGCTTTTCGTCTATCTTATTTAACAATATGATAACGCGTTGGTCATCGCCACCTAAATTCACTGTTAAATTCTTGACCGACTCTTCAAAATCGTCCTGGCGGGTATAATCGAGCACCAGCATCACTATTGACGCCTGCTTGATTTTGTAGTATGTTCTCTCTATACCTGCAATCTCGATGGTCTCTACGGTGCGACGGATACCGGCGGTATCAATAAACCGGAACAATATCCCGCCTATGTTGATAGTGTCCTCTATTGTATCACGGGTTGTCCCCGCAATGGATGAGACTATTGCGCGGTCTTCTCCCAAAAGGGCGTTCAGGAGGGTGCTTTTACCGGTATTTGTTGCACCTACAATTGCAACTGGCACACCGTTTTTAATAGCGTTTCCTAATTTGAAACTTGAGATAAGTTCCGATATATGGGAAGATGTCTTTCCCAGCAATTCACGCAGTTCGGAACGGTCTGCGAACTGAACATCTTCTTCACTGAAATCGAGTTCAAGCTCCATCAGGGAGACTATGTGAAGGAGTTGCTCCCGCATTTGTGCCAACTGGCTGGAGAAACCACCTTTTAGTTGCTGGATTGCTATCTTGTGCGAGCTTGCTGTTTCACTTGCAATAACATCGGCAACTGCCTCTGCCTGTGCGAGGTCCATTTTACCATTAAGGAATGCACGGCGGGTAAATTCACCAGGTGCGGCATATTGGCAACCGTATGTTACAAGAGCCCTGAGAGCCTCAGATATGATATATGAGGAGGCATGGCAAGATATCTCTACCATATCCTCACCTGTATATGAGGCGGGGGAGTGGAAAACACTTACCAGTACATCATCCAACACGGACCCGTCCTCTTTGTAAAGTGTTCCGTAACAGATTGTATAACCTTTGATATCCTCTAATTGCTTGCCTCGTCTGGATTTAAACACTTTAGAGACTATCTCAAATGCATGGGGACCGCTAACCCTGATAATCGCGATGGCACACTGACCGGGAGCAGTGGCCTGGGCACATATCGTTGTTTGTTCCGTATCTTGTAACATATTGGTTTCAGTATCAAATTTTCAGCCGTTTAGCCAAATAGACAACATTCTCAACATGGTGTGTCTGCGGGAACATATCCACCGGCTGAACAGCAAGTAAATCGTATGAATCTGCAAACAAGGCAAGGTCTCGCGCCTGTGATGCAGGGTTGCAGCTCACATATATGATCCTGGCGGGGGATGCGGCCATCAAAACCTCGGCAACATCGGGATGAATACCTGCGCGGGGAGGATCAAGTACTACTATAGCTGGATTGCCATTAGCTCCAATGAACGAGGCATTTAAAATATCTTTCATATCGCCGGCATAGAATACAGAGTTGTCAATTCCATTTAGTGCGGCATTAGCTTTGGCATCTTCAATTGCCTCGGGGACATACTCAACACCGACAACCTTAGATGCCATTGCCGACAGGAAGAGGGCGATGGTGCCGGTACCTGTGTACAGGTCATATACAACAGGTTTATCCGGAACGCTAACGTATTTGTTGTCAGCGGCCAGCTTCTCATTATCTAAAGCAAACCTCCTGACTGTAGAATACAGTTTGTATGCCTGAGCACTGTTGGTCTGATAGAATGACTTGGGGCCGACCTTGAAACGGAGTGATTCCATCTGCTCATAAATACAGTCGCAACCGGCCCATGTATGGGTTTCGAGGTCGTTGAATGTATCATTTCGTTTACTGTTAATCACGTAATTAAGCGATGTGATTTGCGGGAATTCTTTAATTACTGCATCCAGCAGATTCGCTGCCGGTGAACCGGGGGCCAGCGTGAATCGCGATACCTCGACCGGGTCTGCAGTACAGTGTTCACCAGACGAGGAGCCACCGCCTGAAGAAGCACCACCGGCTGAAGAAGCGCCGCCCACTGCCGATTCGACCCCTTCCGGCCCGAATACCACCGTCACCATAATCTCACCGGTGGAGGCAGTCCTGACAACCATATTGCGGAGCAGTCCCGTCTGCTCGCGTAGGTCAAAGAACGACAATCCGTGCTCAACTGCATAGGCCCGCACAAAGTTGCGCAGTGCGTTAGAAGGCTCAGCCTGAAGATGGCAGAATTCGATGTCCAGCACCTTGTCAAACATGCCGCCCACGTGGAAACCGAGTCCGCAGCGGTCGGCGGGCGCAATACTTTCCGGATCCTCACCGCGAAGAACCCAGCGCCGGGAAGAGAAGGTATATTCGAGCTTATTGCGGTAGAAATACTGCAAGTCACTGCCGATTATTGGTGATACCTCCGGCAGCGCCAGATGGCCGATGCGCGAGAGCTGGTCCACGACCTGCTGCTGCTTTGCGGCCAGCTGCATCTCGTAGGGCAGTATCTGCCACTTGCATCCGCCGCAGTCGCCATAATGCTTGCAAACGGGCTGCAGGCGGTGTGGGGAGGGGGTAACCAAACGGGTGACATAACCCTCAAGATAGCCCTTGCGAGCCTTGCGCACCTGCACGTCCACCACATCGCCCGGCACGGTCTGCGGTACGAACAACACCTTGCCATCTACATGGGCCAGTGAATTCCCTTCTGCCGCCACGGCCTCAATAAGGACGTTTTCAAGCAATGGTTTCTCTTTACGCCTGGACATATCAGTAATTGTATTTGTCGCCCCAGAGCCGCCTTAAACGTTCCCTGAGGGGAGCTTCCTTAGCATTGTCTCCCGGATTATAGAACTTTGTCCCGGAAATCTCCTCCGGCAGGAACTCCTGGTCCACGAAATTCCCTTCATAGGCGTGCGCGTACTTGTAATCCTTTGCATAGCCCAAATCTTTCATAAGGGATGTCGGGGCGTTGCGCAGGTGCAGCGGGACGGGCAGGGGAGTACCCTTGTTCACCGCCTCCAGCGCGGCATCTATCGCCATATAAGCGCTGTTGCTCTTGGGCGATGTGGCCAGGTAGATACAGGTTTCTGCAAGGATAATGCGCGCCTCCGGCATGCCTACCTGATGGACGGCATTGAAGCATGCCTGTGCGAGCAGGGCGGCGTTGGGATTTGCAAGGCCGACATCTTCGCTGGCCAGAATCAGCATGCGGCGGGCAATAAAGAGCGGATCTTCTCCGCCGGCCAGCATGCGCGCCATCCAATAAATCGCCCCGTTGGGGTCGCTGCCGCGCATACTTTTTATAAATGCGGATATAATATCGTAGTGCTGCTCGCCATTCTTGTCGTAAAGCGCGATATTTTCCTGCAGAATATCTGTAACTGTCTTATTATCAATAACAACATCGCCAGAAGCAGCCTGATTTGTGCAGACCAGCTCCAGGATATTGAGCATCTTGCGACCGTCACCGCCGCTGAAGCGGAACAGCGCCTCTTTCTCTACGACCTTGACATTCAGCGTTTTAAGCTCTGCATCCTGAGTCAGAGCACGATTCAGAAGCACATCTAAATCACTGGCTTCCAGCGACTTGAATACATATACACGGCAGCGTGAGAGCAGCGGGCTGATTACCTCGAAGGACGGATTCTCTGTGGTGGCGCCAATCAGCACCACGATGCCGCTTTCAACCGCGCCCAGGAGCGCGTCCTGTTGCGCCTTGTTAAAGCGGTGAATCTCGTCAATAAAGAGGATGGGGGCGCCGTGCACTGCGAACATACGGTTGGAAGATGCCTTGCCGATAACTTCGCGCACATCCTTGACGCCGCTGGTAACTGCAGAGAGCGTGTAGAAATCCCGCTGCAGCGTGTGGGCAATTATACGGGCAAGAGTTGTCTTGCCGCAACCCGGAGGGCCCCAGAGAATGAACGACGACATGGAGCCGCTCTCAATCATCTTACGGATGACTGCACCGGGACCGAGCAAATGCTGCTGTCCCACAAACTCATCCAGAGTCGTGGGACGCATCCGCTCAGCCAGCGGAGTGAGGGATATTTGAATGCCGTCTTCCATAAAAGGGTACCTCAATATATCCTATTTTACATAATATAAATTGTGTAAAAGATAGGTATATACTGAGTAAAGCTTATTTATCTGCGTTTACGGGCGTTTTTACCGTTATATTTGCGAGTGCCCCTGCGGGACTTTGCCTTCTTCATACGGGAAACGATCAGCGCGAGCAAAACTACAGCAGATGCAACCAAAATAATCACTGTTGTGATATTCATATTGTTTCCCTTAACGCCGTTCCACATAGCTACGAGGTCTGAAGTATGCTCTCCCCAGTCATGCTCCATGGTGCTGCGCTCAATTGTAGACTTGTCCGGATAAAGCACGGGATCAAGCTTGACTGCAGTTGCCTGGGGACCGAAGAAATAGCTGACATCGATCGGCTCACAATCTTCGTTGATGAATGCATCCATCACTTCAGGTGAACCAGACACAGACACATAGCCGGTTACATCAACATTGCGGATAACAATATCGGGACGGCTCATAAAATTGATCCAATAGTTGGCAGCCTTCACGTTCTGGGCATACTTGGGGATTACCCAGCCGTCGAACCACACTGTGAAACCCTCCCTGGGGCACACATAACGGAGGTCCACCCCTACCGTTTTGCCCTCTTCGATTGCCCATACAGCATCACCGCTCCACGTAAGATTCACATAACCAAGCTCTTGCGTCATCTGATCCTTGCCAAAATCAGCCTCCCAGCCAGCTACGAGCGGCTTAACCTGCTTCATATATGCCTCTACAGCAGCGAGATCCTCTTCGCAGGTATAGTTCATAAGCTCATCCATGGTGACTCTCCCCTCCTCTATGTCTTTCTGGTGCAGATAGAGGATAATCTGTGAATAAACGTCTCTGGGTGAATCTTTTATGAAGATACGGCCGGATAATTTGGAATTGCGGATAACATCCCATGTAGAGGCCTCTTCGTCAGTGACATACTTGGCATTGTAAAGGATGCCGGTTGTGCCCCACATATAGCCCACAGCGTAATCGTTGGCGTTCTTGTCGCCGCCGTCAATCTTGTCGAACTGGGCGCGGATATACGGGGAAAGGTTGCTGTCGATATAGTTGGGAGTCTCTCCAAAATCGCGGCTCTGAGGGAGCAGGAGATCGTTTTTCAGCATCCTCTCAATGATGTAGTCAGAGGGGCATACCACATCAAAATCTTCATGCCCGCGCTCAATCTTGGAGAGCATCGTCTCGTTTATGTCAAATGTCTGGTAGATGACCCGGACCTTCTCGCCCGTCTGCTCTTCATACCAGCTCTCGAACTCCTCAATCACAGATTCGTCGATGTAGTCAGACCAGTTGTAAACTTTGAGTACGGTGCTCCGGTCGGTCTTGCAACCGCCCAGAAGGAGCAATGCAGCCAAAGCTGCAAAGGAAAACAATCTTCTCATTTCTTTAAAAGAGCTTTTTTCTTTGCCGCGCGCTCCTGACGGATATTGATAATCACGAGCAGCGCGAAAACCACAATGAATATAATAGTCATCAAAGGCCTGAGTTCAGGCGTCAGGCCGCCCTTGCGTGCATCAGTATAGATGTAGGTAGATAGGGTCTCCAGGCCGATGGTACCCCTTGTGAAGAAGGTTACCGCAAAGTCGTCGAGCGACATTGTGAACGACAGGATGAAGCCGGTGAGCATCCCGGGCAGAAGCTGGGGAATCATCACCTTGCGGAGCGCCTGCCCCGGAGTCGCCCCAAGGTCAAGCGCGGCCTCGTATGTATTGGAGTTCATCTGGTGCAGCTTGGGGAGAACATTCAGCACCACGTAAGGAGTACAGAACGTAATGTGCGCCAGGATAACCGAAACATAACCCTGGGTTATTCCAAGGAACACAAACAGCAGGAAAAGCGACACACCGGTTATCACATCGGGATTCACCATCGGGATGTTGTTGAGGAACATCACTGAATTCTTGGCGCGGCCGCGGGAATAAAAGATACCTATAGCGGCCAGGGTCCCGAGCAGCGTCGCCACCAGCGCCGCGATAAGGGCGATTATCAGCGTATTATAAACCGCTGTCATAAGCGACCCAGCCGCCCCCTGCATCGAGCCGGAGAAGAGATTGCTGTATAGCTTGGTGGAGAATCCGGTCCAGTTGCCCAGCACGCGACTCTCCGTGAAGGATGATATTGCGATAAATATCAGCGGCGCATAGAGCAGCAGCAGTATCAAACCGAGATATAACCTTGCAAAAAACTTTTTCATACCCTATATGAGCCCTCCCTGCACCTGTGCATCCTCCTCGTCGTTTCCTCCAAGGAGAGTGGTTATACCAATGATAATCAGCATTATGAAAGACAGCGCGGCACCGTAGTTCCACATTGAGGAGTTGATGTTCTCCTGGATGATGGTACCGAACAGCTTGATCTTGTTGTTTGTAAGGAATTCCGATATGGCGAACGTGCTCACGGTGGGCATGAACACCATCATTATGCCGCTGGTGATGCCGGGCAGCGAAAGCGGCAGCGTCACGTTCATAAAGACGCTGGAGGGTTTTGCACCCAGATCCTGCGCCGCCTCTGCGTAAGAAGGGTCCATGCGCCGCAGCACATTGTATATCGGATAAATCATGAACGGCAGATAGTCATATACCATACCGAACAGTAGCGTCCCTTTGCCAAGCGGTATGCCCAGCATATTGAAAAGGTCAGCGGTGGCCAGCGTGCGCATCAGGGCGTTGATCCACATCGGCAGGATAAAAATGATTATG
The DNA here is from genome assembly GCA_017614715.1 of Bacteroidales bacterium. GTDB lineage: Bacteria > Bacteroidota > Bacteroidia > Bacteroidales > UBA932 > Equibacterium. The sequence continues at coordinate 9,144 of JAGABI010000057.1, forward strand.
GTCACCGCGCTGCGGTTGTACCGCTTGTTGGCCAGTATCCATGCCACAGGATAGCCCAAAAGCAGGCAAATGGCGGTGTTCTCTATCGCGATTTCTATAGATACGGCAAATGTGCTCAGCGCGTCAGAATCGCTAAAAAAACGGGCCAGATTGGACAGCGTGAAGTTCCCGCCCTCGTCAAAAAAGGCGTAAACCATGATCAGGATCAGCGGCAAAGCCACAAACAACAGCAGGAATACCACATAAGGGAGGCTCCAGCTGCTGCGGCGAGAAAAGATGTTGGTAATTTTCATCTTATGCCCCGGCTTCTTCTATCTTGGTAATACGCATATCCTCCGGACGGATGTTGATGCCCACTATGTCGCGGTCCTCCCAAACATCCTGGGTATCTACGTAAACATAATCGCGGTTCTCTGCACGGACAGAGAGCTGGTAATGATCCGCCTTATAGAGGATGAACTTGATGTCACCCTCGCAGGTACCGTCGCGCTTGTCATCGGTGAGATCCACCTTGTCAAAATCCACCTCTACCCTCACCTTGTCACCCGCTTTAAGTCCCTCCTGAGGCAGGCATTCAAACTCCCCGCCAAGCATATCGATATGGGTGGCGTCTATCATCTCACCCTCTATTGTGTTGCAGATGCGCTCCTTGCGCATCACCTGGATATCGTTGGGCTTGATAATCATGCTCACCTCCATCCCAGCTTCAAACGGGTTGTAGTCCTGGATCATGAGCTCGTAGCCGTCCGGGGTATTGACTATCATCTCGTAATGGACACCCTTGAAGATACAGCTGGACACCACACCGTCAAACTGCCCCTTGTCGGTACGGGGCATAATGTAGATATCCTCGGGACGGACAACCACATCAACCGGTACATTCTCGCCGAACCCCTCGTCCACACACTCAAACTCGTGTCCCATGAAAGAGACCTTGCGGTCCTCTATCATAGTCGCGTTGAAAATGTTGCTCTCCCCTATGAAATCTGCCACGAAACAGTTTACCGGCTCGTTATATATATCTGTGGGCGAACCAATCTGCTGGATGACGCCATGATTCATAACCACAACAGTATCGCTCAGCGTAAGGGCCTCCTCCTGGTCGTGGGTGACATACACGAAGGTAATGCCCAGCGTGCGGTGCATCTGCTTGAGCTCAATCTGCATGTCCTTGCGCATCTTGTGGTCCAGAGCGCTGAGCGGCTCGTCGAGCAGCAGCACCGAGGGGCGGTTGACAATCGCGCGGGCAATGGCCACGCGCTGCTGCTGGCCACCCGAAAGGGAGTCGACGTTGCGCCACTCGTAATCTGTCATCCCGACCATCTTCAAGACTCGCATGACGCGGGTCTCAATCTCGTCTTTTGCCACCCCCTGCAACTTCAAACCGAAGGCGATGTTGTCGTAAACATTGAGATGCGGGAAAAGCGCGTAGCGCTGGAAAACAGTGTTCACCGGCCGTTTGTGCGGCTGCACATTGTTCATCAGATTGCCGCCGATGTAAAGATTTCCCTCATCGGGAGTCTCAAAGCCAGCTATTATTCGCAGGGTTGTTGTCTTGCCGCAACCCGACGGGCCCAGAATGGTGACGAACTCGCCCTTCTTGATGTTCAGGCTGATGTCGTCCAGAACACGTTTGTCACCGAACCTCTTGGAGATGTGTTCGATGGAGATGATGGTGTTGTCTTCGCTCATTTCATAAAATAAAACGCGTAGTAATCCATATTAAATCAATCGGTAAAGGTATGTATTTATGATGATATTATAAAAAAAAGGTGGCAGCCAAAATGACTGCCACCTTTTTATCGTGTATATACAGAACAACTAGTTGTTGAACTCCTTAACGCAGCGGACATTGAGTCCGTTCTGGCGGACACCCGCTAACATGGACTCAAATTCAAGATTCTTTCTGATAATCTGGTCTGAACTGACATTACCAATCCAACATTTCATACGACCTCCTCCATAATAGTTAGGAGCATGGTCATAATCCCAAGGTGCATGAAGGCTTGTGTAAGATGTGTAAACCATTGCTACTCTCATATCACGGGCATCTCCATTTTTGAAGTACTTATTGACATATCCGTTATACGAGAAATAACCCTGATCGTCTTGTTCCCACGAGTTTAGGTCAGATATATAACCGGCAAACGGATAGAAGCTGTCACCTGATGCCGTGGGGATCAACACGCCATTATCCAGAAGGACAATAGATTCGGCGTCAATACCGGTCCAGCAAGTCTCCGGGGGAACCATATATCCGGGAGGGCACGGATCGTAGATGGTCTTCCTGAGCTCAGAACGCAGAGCTTGGAAAGGGTGGATGTTAGCAGTGGAGCAGAACTGCCATGCAGGGTTGCCCCAAAGGTCTGCACATACGGTTGCCAGGGATGACTTGCTATCGTTAAACCACTCGGTTGTCTTTGTATTGAGTTTGTAGAAATAAGTCGGGTGATTCACAGAATGTTTGAGCTCCTGCTGAGCCTTTTGCTGATCACCTGCGATGCCGTCATATCCCTTGAGCGGATCCTTGCGGCCAAACTGGTAGAAATAGCCATAGGTAGCTTCTCCATCGGCAGGATCAGCGCTTGTGGCACCAAGGTTGCGGTCGAGGATTTCATAATCATCCTCCTTGTCATCGTACTGGATAAAACGCTTGGGGCTGTCGGTACACCATATATGCCAGCTCCAGTAAGCTAAATCCCTGCTCTTTTTTGCTACAACGGTCTCTGCTGTAGCATTCTTGTCGTACAATCCAATCAGGGCGTTACCCTTGTTGCCGGTAGCGGTAAAGGAGATACGCTTTGTCTCGGCGTTGTACACAACGTTGGTAATCACCTCATTGTCGTCCCAGATAACGAAAGCCTGGGAGGGAAGCACATCGTTGGTATCGAAGTATACATCCTCACGGTGATACGGCCACAGGTGCATATCAGTACCCTGGGTCTGCTCCCAGAGATAGCCGTCGGGACCATTACCCATTACAGATGCATCAAAGCTGAACTCGCCGGGCTTAGGCACTACGTAGCAGTTTGCAGTACCGTTTACACTCAGGTCGCTGCCCACATCGAACGGATCTTCTTCGCTCTCTGCAGCATCCTGTTTTACGGTGACATATTCAACCATACCCTCGCTGGAGACCATAACCATTGCGGTGCGGCCCTCTATCAGGGTATTGGCATCGGCAGTAATAATGAGCTGGGAGTCCTCTACGGCAATTGTAATCCAATCGTCGTCGCAGTCTGCTGTGAATTCGTAATTCGCAGCCACTTCTACATTCGAAGTGCCACCAGCTGCGGGGAAGTGTACCTCTGCGGGTGCAACACCAAGATACGGTTCTTCTGCACGAGCGCTCTGGCTCACTGTTACGCCAAATGACATCTCATTGCCATACTCGAAGGTGATGGTTGCAGTACGGGGGTCCCCGTCGTTGGGTTTAACAGTAAATTGCAATTCATCAACGCGCACAGATTTGGTTTCAGTCCTGGTAATCCAATCTGCGCTGCATTTTACTTCGTAATCCACATTGGAGCGGACTTTCACCACTATTACGTCACCTTCTGCAGGAACGGTGTAAGTAGCAGTACCGGCATTCTCAAGCACAGCCGACTCGCCGGCGGCAGCCTGGGTCACATTAATTGTCGCGATTGTGGTGCCAGACTTGAGAGTGATGACGGCAGAACGGCCCTCGCCTTCGTCGTTCTTGGCGATGACAAATGAGTCGCCGCTCTGGCTGATCCAGTCAACCGTGATAATGGTTTGGTACTCAACATTGCTGGTAATGTTGGGAGTAATGGTCCCGCCCTCAGCACTCACTTCGAAGGATGTGGGAGAAACATTGATAAAGGACTCATCATTGCCTTCCTGGTTTACGGTAACTTTGGCAGATAAAGAGCCAGCAGAAATAGTCAGGTGACCGGTACGCATCTTGGCAGTGGGGTTTGCCTCGGCCGAGATGGTGACAGTTTTGATGGAAGAGGCTTTAGTGCTGGGAACGGTAAGCCAGTTGACATCACTCGTCACTTTACAGTCCTGGTTCGTCCTGAACTTGATAAAGAAATCGCTTGCGCCTGCACCGATTGTGTACTCAGTCTCGATGGGAGTCAGCTCCGGCTCCTCCGGCTGGGGACATCCCCATAACAGGAAGATGCTCAGCGAAGCCAAAAGGTGTAGTAATGTTTTCTTCATGTTGATAATATATTAGTTGGTTTATTGCATTTTCATGCACCGCACGCTGCAGGAGCGCTGGCGGACATGGCCGAATTGATTGTAAAGGTAAGCTTTTGAGTTCTCATTGACCTGTACAGCGTTTCCACTGGCCTCTTCGTTCTGCATATACATGAACATATTTGCCCAATGATAGTTGGTGGAATTATACACGGGGTCATAGTGTACGGAGCTGCCGGACGACCAGCAACATACCACGTTGCGCAAATTATGGTGCCACTTGCCTGAACTATCATGGTTAGGGGTATAACCGGGAAAACCATACCAACCGTTGTCGCCGCCATATTCATCACCCTGATCGCCAAAGCCGGCAAACGGATAGAATGCATCGCCATTTTCAACAGTGAAGGTCAATCCTTCGTCACCTACAGTACAATTGTCCATATTGAAAGAATCCCATGCCCACTCAGGCGGAACCATATAACCCGGAGGGCAAGGGTCATAGATGGTCTTCCTGAGCTCATCCATTGTTGCGGCATACATATGTTCAGCCCCATTATGAATAGCATAAGGGTTACCCCAGAGGTCAGAGGTGATTGTCTTGACGGAGCCGTTGAACCACTCGTTGTCCTTACCTATAAACTTGTATATCGTGGAGGGATTCAATACTGAAGCCTGCATATACTGCTCCCCGTCAACCATAGAGCCGGCCACCCCATAGAAGAGTTTCAGGGGGTCCTTACGGCCAAACTGATACCAGTATCCGTAAGTGGCCTCTCCGTCTGCGGGATTGGCGCTGATGGCACCCAGGTTACGGTCAAGCATAACTATGCGGGTCCCGTCGACGGTCTCGTGACGGAGTCTTGCAGGAGAATCTGTACACCAGATATGCCAGCTCCATAAAAGCTCCATCTGCTTGTTCTTTACGATTATGACGGCATTGCCCTTATTGCCGGTTGCAGTGAAGGATACCTGTAAATCGCTGTCGATGGAGACGTCTTTTATTACATTGTTGTCGTCCCACAGGACAGATGCCTGGTTAGGCTTCTCAGACCCGTAATAGATGAAAGAGACAGATACCTGCTCTGTAGGCCACAGGAACTGTTCGGCAGCCTCTTCGTCATTCCAGAAGAAACCCTGCGGGCCGTTGCCCATCACGCTGGCATCAAAGGAATATTTGCCCGCTTTGGGAACTATGTAGCAGTTTGCAGTACCATTGACGCTCAGGTTGGGGCCTACATCAAACGGGTCTACGTTGCTGCCATGTGCAAGCTGGTTGATGGCAAGATATGCCACCAGACCTTCGCTTGAGAATATCAGCATTGCAGAGCGGTCCGACTCCTCTTCGTTGGGAGCGACACTGCAGATAAAGGTCTCGCCGGTCTGCTTGATTGTTATCCAGTCTTCATCACAGTCAACTGAGTACTCGTAATTTGCATTGACTGTAGCAGTGACCTCTCCGCCATATTCATCCAAATTAACCACCGAGGGAGAGACCTCAAGATAAGGGTCATCAGTGGAAGGTTCCACGTATGCATTCTGGTTGACCGTAACGGAGAATGAGAGCGTCTCGCCAAACACAATGTCGATGCTTGCCTTTCTTGCAGCGCCATCGTTGGCTGCAACGGTGAATTTAAGGACGTCGGTTGTGACTGTACGGGTCTTCACCTGGGTAATCCAATCGGCCGACGGAGTAACTGTATAATCTACATTTGAAGATACCTTAACCTCTATTTCACCGCCAGTATAAGGCACAGTGTAGGTGGATTTTCCAGCATTGGAAAGAACTTCATCCTCTCCCGACTGAACAATCTGGACGGACTTTGAAATATCTCCGTACGAATAAGTTATGGTTGCACTGCGCTCCTCTTTTGAAGGATTGGCATCCACCTGGACACGGGGGCCGTCCGGCTTTGCCCACGCCTGGTCTGAAGAGACAGAATAGGACACATTGCTGGTGACCTCTATGTCAAGGGAACCTCCGTTCGAATCAATAGAATATGTCGTCTGACCGATATTGATATACGGGTCCTCACTCTTCTGCTTGCCGGCCTGGACAATGGTGATAGTAGCCGACAGCGACCCGCCCCTAACCGTCACCTTGCCGGTGCGTTCATCGGTGGAACTGTTTGCCTCAGCCACCAGTTTCACAGTCTGGACAGTAGCAGCCTTGGTCTTGGAAGGCACACTTATCCATGAAACGTTGCTTTGGACGCTCAGAGTGGTATTGGTCTTAACAGAAATAGTGAACTCACCTCCGTCTGCACCAATGCTATAGGTTGCCTGGATAGGTTCAAGGACATCCGGATCCTCTGGTTCCGGAGTATTGGGGCACCCCCAAAGAATGGGCAGCAAGCCAATTACAAGGAAAAAATGTAAAAGTTTGTATTTCATATTATCAGGATTACCAATATATAAATGCCGGCACAGCCACAAATTCACATACCAATAAAAATCGGGCCGGACATTACATTCAGCAAAGTTAATGGAATATTTCATACAAGAAATACCACTATTTCGTTTTTAACGGCAAAAAGTTAATTTAGGAAGGGATTGGAGGCCCTTTCAGAGCCGATGGTGCTCTGGGGGCCATGGCCGGGATAAATCTCCACCTCGTCGGGCAAAGGCAGAATCTGGGAGATGATGCTGCGCATCAGCGTCGGATGGTCACTCCCCTTCAGGTCGGTGCGGCCTACGGTACCGCACATAATGGTATCGCCGGTAAAGATTACTTTCGCCTGCTCCGAATAGAGGCAGACACCGCCCAGAGTGTGCCCTGGAGTGGGCAGCGGCTTCAGGACGGTTTCTCCAAAACGGACGGGAGCGCCGGCGGCGAGGTCTATTTCGTAGGGTACCTGCTCAAAACTGAACTGATAGCGGCTGCCGTCAAACGCGCTGGTGCAATACACATACTCGTCAGTGCTGCACAGCGCAAACGGCACCCCATAACGCTCCTTGATAAAACCAGCCCCGCAAACATGGTCGTAGTGGCCGTGGGTGGCCACTACGACTTTAAGCAGGATATTATTCTTGTCAATGAAATCTGCAAGAGCAGCGTGCTCCTTGGGATAATTGTTGCCCGGGTCCACGACAAGCCCCTCCCCTGACGAATCCCACACTACATAGGTATTCTCACGGAAAGGATTGAAAACAAACCGGGCAATCTGGAGCATACTTTATTGAAGCTTGTCGGCGTTTGCAAGCAGATAGTTCTCCGCCTCCACGCTCCAGAGACCGTTGTGAGCGGCGCAAATCTCTGCCAGGCGGGCATACACCGGATTGGTCTTACCCTTCTCGGCAAAGTCTGCAATAGCCGTCAGCGGCATGGTTATATGGTTGTAAATCAACTTCTTGCCTCCAGGAATCGAGGGCAGGTTAAGGGTGGTCTCGATAGTGGCGTTGATACCACCGATGTGAGTCACAAGACCTGCCGGGTCAAGCCCCTTGCCCATATAATAGAGCGCCTCTTTCATATCGTCGGTATTACCGCCGCTGGTGCCCACGACATGGGTCATTGCATAGTGCACGTTATAGAAGTTGAACGGTGCCTTGAAATCTGCACGGCCGGGACCGGAGAAGAAGTTGAGGCAACCGTCAAAGGCGAGAATGGCATCCGCCTGCTCCACAACAGCCGGAACAGGGGCCATCACCACAACCTCGTCGTAACCTTCACCGCCGGAAATATCGCGGAGAGCCTCCACAGGATCTGCAATCGCGCCGGTATTGACATAGCGCAAATCTATGCCGCGGCTGGCTGCATACTCCTTGGTATAGAGCGATGCGGCGCGGTCCAGACGGGCCTGGTCAATATCGGTCACAACAAACAGCGAGGGGCGACGGTCTTCGCGATGGAGCACATAATTGATGCAAGCCAGACCCATGGGGCCGACACCGGCCAGAAGGGCCATCTTGCCGCCATCCTTGATCTCCATCTGATGGACATAACTGCCGGGAGTTGTGTGGTAGCAGGCATGCATGGCGCCAATCACGCAGCTGAGCGGTTCGCTGAGCGATGCGGGATAGAAACCTTCACCCTTGTAGGGCAACAGGCAGCCGTGCTCCATAACCTCATTGGGGATAACCACGTAGGTGGCATCGCCGCCGATAAACCTGTATGAATAGCCGGGAGCAGAAAGGACACCCACAGGGCCACCTTCCCAGTTCATTGCGGGCTGGATGGAGAACTTGTCACCGGGTTCGAATTCTTTTGCCCATTTGCTGCCGACCTCGATAATCTCGCCGGCAAACTCATGACCGATGATGATAGGATTCACGGCACAATCGTTGGGGACGCGTTTGTGATCCGGACCCTGGTGCGCCGCCTTGTAAGATGACATGCAGATGCTGTCACTCACAACCTTGGCGAGTATTTCATTCTCCTTGATTGCGGGAAGTTCAAACTCTTCGAGCCTGAGATCATCCTTACCGTATAAACGAACTGCTTTAGTTTTCATATCGTAATTATTTAGAAGCTGTTTTGAAATGGTTCACGAAAAGATTTATGAAGATGTTTTGGGTGATTTTTACGTTCTGATGAGGGCGCATAGGGGTTCCTATGTAACCGAAGAAGAATGGGAAAAGCGCCAAAACAGAACATAAAGATTGATGTTAATTATTTCAAAACAGCTTCCTATTTCAACATAATCTGGCCACCGGTGATAGGCAGTGCCTGTCCGGTTTCGCCGGTTTGTTCCACAAGGTAGAGCACGCCTTTGGTTACATCCTTGGGGGTGCAGCCCTTGTGCATGGGAACCTTGGAGAGATAGTACTCGCGGACATCATCCACAGTCTTTGCGCCGGGCACCTTGCCAGCGTTGAGGTACTGCACGTAGAGCCCCTTGACCGGGTCGCTCCACAGCGGACCGTCCAGGAAGTTGCCGGGGCAGATGCCGTTGACCTTGATGCGGAACGGTGCGAGTTCCAGTGCAAACGACTGGACAAGGCCCAGGCCGCCAAACTTGCTGCCGGCGTATGCAAAATTGGCCTTGCTACCCTCCAGACCGCTCTTGGAGTTTATCTGGATGATATCGCCAAAGCGCTCGGGGTCGTATTTGTTCTGTGCCTTGAGCACCGGTGCAACCGCCTTGGAGCAATAGAAGAAGCCGTGATAGTTGATCTTTGTAACAAGATCAAACTTCTCCGGAACCATCTGGGTGAGGTCACCGGCAATGGCGATGCCGGCATTGCTCACAAATGCATCTACGCCGCCAAAATTGCAAACAGTATCCTTGACCAGCGCCACCAGACAATCGTAGCTGGTAACATCGGTCTTGAAGAAAGTCACGCGGTTGTTCTTGCAGATAGAGTTGAGGTTGGCAGCAGTAGCTGTGCCGGTGGCATCATTGAGGTCCGCGACAACAATATTGGCCCCCTCCTCTACCAGACAGCGTGCTATACCCTCGCCAAAGCCCTGTGCAGCGCCGGTGACAATAAATACCTTGTTCTCTGCACGGCCGTGACTGCCAGATGCACTCACCTTGCGGCGATAGTTCTCTACCTCCCAGTTATCGATGAAATCAATCTGGGTTTTGGTCATCGGGTGTTCCCCGCCAAAAGCAGCTGCATAATGAGCCACCTTCATGCAGTCTGTGAATACCTCTGCCACGATGCCGGCAGCTTTTGCGCTGTCGCCAACAGCCAGCAGACCTATGCCCTTGACTGCTATCACCTTGGGAGTATAGCCGCGTTCTGCAGTGTATTTCTCAATTGCAGCCTCTGCGTTTGCAATCTTCTCCTCTTTGTCAGCACCATCAATATATAAATATGCTGACTTGCAATAAACTATACCATCAGGAGTGAAAGGTGCCGCAACCTTTTTGAATGCATCCTCCGATGCGATGAATTCATCCACCAGAGCGGTCTTGACGACGCGGACAATCTTGTCGCCGCGGCCGTTGCGGGAAAGGATTGAGCGGATAGCGGGCACGACCTCTACGGCACAGTCGCAAACCTCGGTGGGAGTTTCGTCCACCGCCTTTACACGCGCCTCTATCTTAGAGAGCATACCGGCATAAATTGCATCAATCTCCTCTACTGTATCGGCCCCGACAAAGACGCCATGATTCTGGAGCAAAATCACCTTGGGCTCATGACCCTTGGCCGCCTTGAATGCACAAATCTCATCGTATACCTTTTTGAAAAGGGTGTAACCGGGATCTGTGTAAGGGATGTAAAGAGCATCCTCGCCAAACAGTTCGCGGCTTGCACTCTCTGCATTATTGCTGCACATAACGCCGTTCACGGCAGTCGGGTGCAGATGCACAACAAAGCGGGCCCCCATGGCATTGTGCAAAGAGGTCTCCACAGAGGGACGGCGGCCTTTGGTGATGCAGGCGTCAGCCAGGTCGTTCTTTACCTGGTCTTCACGCTCTGCCGGGTCACTGCTGTAGACCTTCTCCCCCATTTTATTGAGCAGGGTGCGGTCCAGTACAGCAAAACCGTCTTCTGATATGGTGGCCAGGGCATGGCCGCTGGCCTTTACCCAAAGGCGTTCATTATCTTTATATGAGGTGTTTCCACCGCCCGCAATCACAAAGCGGCTGTCGCTGCCATAGCGACGGGATACCTCTATAAGTTGCTCTATTTCTTTCATTTGATAGCTTCTTTAATGATTTTGTCACCCATCGATATGAATTTGTCACGGTAGCTGATGTCCGGGCGGCCGTTCTCGTCCAGATACCCCTGGAAACCGTCGGCAACAAGTTTCTGGTGCGCTGCAGTGATGCAGGCACCATAGTAGTTAAGTTGCTTGAGGTTGTCGGTCAAATCTACGCCGCCGCGGCAAGCGAGCTTGATGGGCTCCATTGCCGGAGTGTTGTGCTCGCTGCCAAAGGTCACCACAAATCCCTGGTCCCAGAGATACTGTGCATAACGCTCCAGCACCTCTACGCTGTTTCGGGTGGTGATGAACTCCACGCTGTAGAATCCGCGGGACTTGAGGGTTGCAGCGGCCTTTTCCAGGTCACCTTCAAAATCGGTGAAGCCACCCTTGGCGTCGTCGGCCAGGAAAGGATAAGTGGGGATACCGCCAGCGGCCAGGATTATCTTGCGCACCGTCTCCATCGGGAGGAACGCCTCGGGGGTCTCGGGCACGAATGCCGCACCGCCCGCCTTGAGCAGGTTGCCGCGGATCTCGTTCTCTACCTTGGCATCGGCTGCAATGTCGCTCTTTAACGCCTTGCCGCCAAACAGCTTCTCGTAGAACGCTTTCTGTGCCTCGGCATCGGGGAACAGGCGGACCACCGCCAGGCGGATGGCCTTTGCAAGATGACGCTCGCGGAGACTGCCCTTGGTGAGTTTCTCGCGGATAGTTGCCTCGTTCCATCCGAACTCCACACCCTGCTCAGCAAACAGCTTGGCGACCTTTTGGCACATGGCCGCAACCTGCAGGTTGGATTCCTGCTTTACGGCAGCCAGTTGTGCAGCCGGCTCACCCTCGAGTATAACGGGGAATGCCAGGCCTTTACCACTGATATAGGTACGGCCGGGATTATTGGGGTCATTGACCCTGACACCAGCCGCCTGGTCTTCGCTGTTGAGGGAGATGAACTCTATGTTAAAGAGCGGATACAGTTTGCGGGCGCGGGTCTCCTTGTCCCACTCCGCATATCCGTCCATAGAGTAGAAATCGTTTATTCCAACCACCTTGACCCCCTGGTCAGCCGCCATCTGGGCTGCCTGGGGAATGCTGTCAAAGGCACTGAAAGAATACGGAGTATGGAGGTGTGCGTTAACGTCACAACCCCTAAACATCTCTACCTTTCTATTAGGATTAATACACATAATTAACTATTGGTGTTTTAGCGAACCTATGAGCCATTACCCAACGCACATTATAACGTATCCCCATCCCTAAATCCCTTCCCTCGGGTTTACACCCCAACAAGTATGCTTGTCGGGGGCCCCGGTCAGGGACTTACCATCGCCCTTCGGGCTCAAATTCCACATAGGTCTTACTATATACCCTTCTTTGCGCGGGAGATGAGCTCTGCGTTGGTAAGGTTAGCAACCGGGGTGTAACCTGCGATGGGCGCGATGCGCTCGTGGTATGCATCCACAAACCACTCAGGCTGAGGGAAGAACGCCTCTTCCAGTTCGTGGCAGGGGGTGATCCAGTTGCGGCTGCCGAGCACTACCGGAGCTGCGTCCAGATAGTCAAAGCAGAAGCTTGCGATATTAGCTGCCAGGTCGTTCAGGAACGATCCGCGGGCAGAAGCGTCAGCTGCGATAATGATCTTGCCGGTCTTCTTCACGCTCTCGATAACCTTGTCGTAGTTGAACGGCACGAGGCTGCGGGCGTCGATAACCTCTGCGCTGATGCCTTTCTCCTCAAAGAGTTTGGCTGCCTTCATTGCGCGGTAAAGGGTTGCACCTATAGAGAGGATGGTAACATCCTTACCCTCTTTCTTGACATCGGGCTCGCCGATGGGGATCTCGTAATACTCCTTGGGAACACCACCCTTGTGGAACTCCTCGCCCTGGCCGTAGATACGCTGGCTCTCGAAAAAGATGACAGGGTCAGTGCCCTGGAGAGCGGCATTCATAAGACCTTTGGCATCGTAAGGGGTAGCGGGGAACACGACCTTAAGGCCGGGGATATGGGTGCAGAGAGAAGTCCAGTCCTGACTGTGCTGTGCGCCATATTTGCTGCCGACAGATACGCGAACCACAACGGGCATCTTGAGGATGTTGCCGCTCATTGCCTGCCACTTGGGGAGCTGGTTGAACACCTCGTCTCCGCAGCAGCCAAGGAAGTCGCAGTACATAATCTCGGGGATTACGCGGCCGCCGCACATTGCATAACCGATAGCGGTACCGATGATAGCTGCCTCGCTGATTGGCGAGTTGAACAGGCGGTGATAAGGCAGGGCCTCGGTGAGACCGCGGTAAACGGCAAATGCGCCGCCCCAGTCGCGGTTCTCTTCACCATAGGCAACCAGAGATGCATCTTTATAGAAGCGGTCGATTATAGCCTCAAACAGACCGTCGCGGATACCGAAGGTCTTGATTGCGCTGAAAGGCTTGCCGTTTGCGTCAAATGCAAAGCGCTCTTTGGTGGCGAGTTGCTTAACGCGCGGATTCTCTTCCATAGGCATATTCACATCGGGCTTGGCGTCGCTCATGGAGTCAACGCTGCCGTTAGAAAACATCATATCGCCCAGGAGTTCGCTCTCCTTGACCAGATCCATACGGGGAGATACTTCCAGATCTATGGCGAGCTTGTACATCTCAAAGATGATGCTCTTCTGCTTGTTGCGGATCTCTTCAAGCTCTTTCTCGGTAGCGACCTTTGCCTCAACGAGTTTCTCGCCGAAGCACTTGATGCAGTCGATAGCTTCCCAAGCCTTGATCTCCTCGGGAGTACGGTAAGTGGATGAGTCGGACGGTGAGTGACCTGCATAGCGGTAAGTAACGATATCGAGCAATGCGGGACCCTTCTTCTCTGCCAGAAGCGCCATCTTGCGGCGGAAGCCGTCGATGACTGCCAGAGGGTTGTAACCATCCACGCGCTCTGCGTGCATGCTGTCGGGGTTGAAGCCGGCACCGATGCGGGCTGCAAAGTTGTAACCCTCGGTCTCGCCGCGGGTCTGGCCGCCCATTGCATACTGGTTGTCCATGATGCTGAACAGGATAGGCAGGCCGCCCTTCATGTCGCCCTCCCAGAGCTGGGTGAACTGATCCATGGATGCGAAGGTCATACCCTCCATAACCGGGCCGCGGCCCAGGGCGCCGTCGCCAAGGTTGGCAACCACGATACCTTTCTTGCGGTTTACTTTCTTATAGAGTGCTGCACCGACTGCGATAGAGCCGCTGCCGCCCACGATTGCGTTGTTGGGATAGATACCAAACGGAGTGAAGAAGGTGTGCATACTGCCGCCGAGGCCCTTGTTGAAGCCGGTGGTACGGGCAAAAATCTCTGCCATTGCACCGTAGAGCAGGAAATGCATACCCAGATCCTTTACACTGCCACCTTTGAAGCCCTTCTTTGCAACTTCAAGGGTCTTGCCACCCCAGAACTCCTCCATAATCTTGGTGAGCTCCTTGTCGGGGAGAATCTCTATTGAACGGAGACCTTTAGCGAGGATTTCGCCGTGGCTGCGGTGGCTGCCGAAAATAAAGTCATCGGTAGTGAGGTTGTAAGCCATACCAACAGCGGCTGCCTCCTGACCCATGGAAAGGTGGGCGGGACCGGGGTTGTTATACTCCACACCGTTGTATCCGCCGGTGGTCTTCACCAGATTCAACATTGTCTCAAACTCGCGGATGGTGAACATGTCACGATAGATGTTCTTGAGATCATCCTTTTTGAAGTTCTTCTCTTTGAGTTCTTCCTTGATAGTCTTGTTATACTGATTGACCGGAATCGGGGCAATCTTTACTTCTCCGGGTTTGCGCAGAAAATCGGGATCTGCAAATTGTGATTTAGGCATATTATATATTGTGTTTTATTATTTGACAGAGAATACAGCTTCTTTGATAATTTCGCTCACGGTCGGGTGAGGATAGATGATTTGCTTGAGCTCCTCGACGGTCATCTCCATTTCGATGGCCATGCAGCAGCCGTAGAGCATCTCGCTGGAGGGGTTGCCCATCATGTGGACGCCCAGGATCTCGCCGTGCTTAGCCCCCACCAGAATCTTGCAGAAGCCTTCACCACCCTCGTTCTCCGCAACAAAGCGGCCGGCATAAGCCATCGGGAGGTTGACAATCTTGAACTCTTTCCCGGCAGCCTTTGCCTGAGCCTCGGTGAGGCCGACGCTTGCAACCTCAGGATTGGTATAAACCACGCTGGGGATGGCATCGCCACGGAAATGGTCGTTTCCGCCGGTGAGGTTGTTAACCACAATCTCGCCCTGGCGGTTGGCCACGTGTGCCAGCATCGGATAGCCGCTCACGCAGTCGCCAGCAGCAAATACGTTGGGCACGTTGGTGCGCATCTTGTCGTCTACCTTGATGCCGCGCTCAAATTCTACACCGATGCTCTCCAGGCCGATGCCGCGGATATTGGCGCGACGACCCACTGATACCAGTATCTTGTCGCCGGCAACCTTGTTGACCTTGCCGTCGGGGGTCTCATAAACCACCTTGTTACCTTCAATGGCAGTAACCTTGCAGCTGAGGCAGAACTCGATGCCGCGCTTTGCATATATCTTCTGCAGCGAACTGCTGATTTCGTCGTCCAGGGGACCGAGAATTTTTGGGAGCATCTCAACCACGGTCACCTTGGTGCCGATAGTGTTGAAAAATGCTGCGAACTCCATACCGATGACACCGCCGCCTATAACTACCAACTCCTTGGGCTGCTCCTTGAGGGCGAGAATCTCACGATTGGTGACAATCACGTCGCCAGCCTCTTTCAGGCCCGGAATCGGGGGAACTGCAGCCTCACTGCCGGAGCAGATCAGCAGGTTCTTTGCCAGATACTTCTCACCGCCGCAAGCAATGGTGATTCCCTCTGCGCTGCGGCCTTCTATAACGGCCTCGCCCTTTACAACGGTTACCTTGTTGCCCTTCATGGCTGCACCAACGCCGCCGACAAGCTTCTTGACCACTTTGTTCTTGCGGTCCATAACCTTTGCAAAGTCGCAGGAGACGTTCTCTGCGTTAACGCCATACTTGTCTCCATGAGCAGCATAATTATAAACCTTTGCGCTGTAAAGCAGGGTCTTGGTGGGGATACAGCCCTCGTTGAGGCAGACACCGCCAAGCTCGCGTTTCTCAAAAAGCGTCACGGCCAGGCCTTTGGCACCAGCCCTTTCGGCAGCCACATAACCTGCAGGGCCGCCACCGATAATTGCGAGATCTATCATATAGAGTAAATTATTTAGAATTCAACTTCAAGGGTTTCGATTTCGGTTGCAATCTGCTTCAGGAAGCGGGTTGCCTCGCCGCCGTCTATGCTGCGATGGTCATAGGTGAGCGATAGGCCGATGTGAGGCACAAACGCATAGACTCCGCCGCCCAGATCCTTGGGACGCGGAACAATTGTGTTGACACCGAGGATGGCGCTCTGAGGCAGGTTGATGATCGGGGTGAAGACCTCGACACCGTAGTTACCCAGGTTGGACACCGTGAAGGTAGCTGCTTCAGGACTCAGGATATCGGGATTAATGCTCCCCTTCTTGCAAGCATCTGCCACCTGCTTCAGCTGGCGGGAGAGACCTGCAATGGAGAGGTCGTCGGCATTCTTCACACAAGGCACCATCAGGCCGCGTTCTGTATCTACAGCCAGGCCCAGGTGAACCTTGTTGAAATATTTTATGCTGTCGCCAAGGAAGTGGGTATTCACGTTGGGGAACTTCTTCAGCGCGCGGATAACCGCCATGCAGATAAAGTCGTTGAGTGTGATATTGACATCCAGCTTGCCCTCTTCCAGCATCTTCTTGGCCTTCTTGCGCAGAGCCTGGATACGGCGTGCGTCGGCGCTGAGGTGGTGGGTAAGCTGTGCGGAGTTCTGCAGGCTAGCATACATGCTCTTGGCAATCACCTTGCGGATATTGCTGAGTTTGCGAACCTCAAAGTCGTCACCGCTCTCAAGGAGATCCTTGCCCTTGGCTGCGGGTGCGGCTGCTGCAGGAGCTGCAGCGGCTTTGCCCAGGTCACATGCGCGTGCCATTCCAGCCAGGCCACTGCCGGCTGCGGGAGCGGTTGCCCCTGTCTCTGCTGCAACCTTTGCTGCGAGCGGAGTCTGACGTGCCCCGGATGCAACAGCGGCCTCGATGTCGCGTTCAATGATGCGTCCTTCGGGGCCGGTTGCGGTAACGTATGCAAGATTTACGTTCAGTTTCTCTGCCAGTGCTATTGCGCGGGGGCTGATGGCTCGTTTACCCTCTACAGCCACTGCGGGTGCGCTCTCATGAACGGTGATCTCCGGAGCCTTCACGGCTGCCTCTTTAACCTCAGGGGCGGCAGCGGGGGCAGTTTCTGCTGCTGCAGGTGCGCCCTTGAGCAGGTCATCGATATTCTCACCCGGCTCGCCTATCACCATCACATTCTCCAGCACAGGTATCTAGTCGCCTTCGTTGTAAAGTACCGCGAGCACGGTGCCCTCTACCTTGGACTCTTCTTCAAAAGATGCCTTGTCGGTCTCGTATGCAAAGAGGATATCCCCTACTGCCACTTTATCACCTTTGTTCTTCTTGAATTCTGTGAGAATGCAACTCTCCACAGACTGGCCCTGCTTGGGCATAATCACAACGGATGCCATAAATTAGTTGTCTAAGTGTTTAATTATTTTGAAAATATATGATTATTCCTTAAATTATCGCACAAAGTTATAAAATTATTGCCGAGGGTGTAACCAAAACACCCCGAAATATTGTTATTTTTGCATTAGTAAAACGATAAACAAATCTTATATGGCTATCAACAGACGCTCTTTTATCAAAACATCCGCTGCAGGCGCCCTGCTGCTCTCTGCCGGAGGGCTGCAAACCGCTTGCACTTCAGGCAGCTCCGCATCGGGCAAGGATGTGGCCAAGGCTGACAAGTTCCACCTCTCTGCCGCTGGCTACACCTTTGTAAAATTTGACCTTGAAACGGCCCTGAAGACCCTTCAGAAAGCCGACGTACACTACCTGTGCATCAAAGATTTCCACCTACCGCTGGATTCTGACGACGAGCAGATTGCGGCATTCCATGCCAAGTGCGCCTCTTACGGCGTCACTGGCTACGGCGTAGGCCCCATCTACATGGAAAACGAAGAGGAAGTTGACAACGCTTTTGCGTACGCACGGCGCGTCGGCGTCAATGTGCTGGTGGGCGTGCCCAGTTACGCAATCCTCCCCTATGTGGACAAGAAACTTGAAGAGTATCCGGAAATCAAGTACGCTATACACCTCCACGGCCCGGACATCGACATTTTCCAGACAGCCAGCGTAATCTGGGATAAGGTAAAAGACCTCAACCCGCGCCTTGGGATGTGCCTGGATATCGGTCACGACCTGCGCGGTGGCGCCGACCCGGTTGAAGACCTCAAGAAATACCATACCCGCGTCTTTGACATGCACTTCAAAGACGAATCGGAGGCCTCAAAGGCAGGATGGTGCGTAGAGATTGGCCGCGGCCTTATAGACTTCCCCGCCCTGGTGAGGATGATGCGTGAGGTCGGCTACGACGGGATGTGCTCCCTGGAATACGAGAAAGATCTGGATGACCCCTTCATGGGGATCGCGGAATCCTTCGGCTACCTGAAAGCCGTCTGCGATATGGCATAAAATAAACACGCCCCGCGGGGCGTTTTTCTTTTTAATAGTTTTCTGCCGATATCTCAAAGAATGCCTGCGGATGGTTGCAGGCGGGGCAGACATCGGGAGCGGCGGTGCCGACAACGATGTGGCCGCAGTTGCGGCATTCCCACACCTTGACCTCGCTCTTTGCAAAGACAGCTGCGGTCTCTACATTCTTGAGCAGTGCGCGATAGCGCTCCTCGTGATGCTTTTCAATTGCTCCGATAAGGCGGAACTTCTCTGCCAACTCCGGGAAGCCCTCTGCGTCTGCAGTCTTTGCGAACTCTGCATACATATCGGTCCATTCATAGTTCTCGCCGTCTGCGGCAGCAGCCAGATTGGCAGCAGTGTCGCCAATGCCGTTCAACTCCTTGAACCAGATTTTTGCGTGCTCCTTCTCATTCTCTGCGGTCTTGAGGAACAGGGCAGAAATCTGCTCAAAGCCCTGCTTCTTTGCTACAGATGCAAAATAGGTGTATTTGTTGCGCGCCTGCGATTCTCCGGCAAATGCGGCCTGCAGGTTCTTCTCTGTCTGTGTGCCTTTGTACTTGTTGTCCATATTTTGTCAGTATTTAAGTGTTTCTAACAAAGGTATGAAATTTGTAAAATCAATTGCCAAAAAAATTATAATAGTCAAGATGAAAAAGTTTATTTATTCAATTTCTATACTGCTTGCCGCAGCGGCACTCTTCACCTCATGCAAAAACGTAGAAGAGTCTGACCAGTACAGGCAGCTCCAAAGCCGTGTTGATTCCCTCAACCGCGCAAACAAGCAACTCACCGCAAACTATAACGAGACCCTGGACATGCTCAACGAAATCGAGAACGGTTTCAATGAGATATCTGTGGCGGAGAGCAAACTGATTGCCCTCAATCTCGAAAACCAGGGCGACACCGTATCTCGCAAGGACATCATGCTCAATCAGGTGGACAAGATAAAGGACAAGATTACAGAACAGCAGAACAAGATCAATGACCTGCAGGCGCAACTGTCAAAGAGCAACGCCAAGAACAAGACCCTCACCGCCACTATCACCCGTATGCAGAAGGAGCTGGACGAGAAGACAGCCGTAATTGAGGATCTGCAGCGCACTGTTTCCAGCCAGATGGCTCGTATCAATCAACTGGACAGCACCGTGACATCCCTTGAAAAGAACGTGGCTGGGCTGCAGGAGCAGAACGCATCGCAGCAGGAGCGCATCAAGAGTCAGGATGCCGATATGAATGCAGTGCACTACATCTGCGGTACCGAGGGAGAACTCACAGAGTGGGGCCTGTTTGAGAAGAAAGGGCTGTTTGACAGCGGCAAACTGATGGACCTCTCCAACACTTCTGCCGATTTCAAGACCTTTGACCGCCGTCGCGTCAATATAATTCCCACCAACGGAAAGCGGATCAAACTGCTCACCAACCATCCCGAAGGGAGCTACACGATAGAGCCCCAGGAAGATGGCACAGAGAGCATCATTATCAACGATACCGACAACTTCTGGAGCATCTCCCGCTACCTTGTGGTACGGGTAAAGCGCTAGTTCGCCTCGCGCCAGCTGCGACCGGTCACAACGGGCGCATGATGATTCATAATCCTGCGAACGCCCATGCCAGATTTGGGCGCCGGGGCTGCTGACAACGAAACTTTCCTGTTGATGGCATCGTAAGCTGCGAAGTCCTCGTAAGTACCGTTCCAGCTATTGCCATACGCGAGTTTGTGTATTCTGTACCAGATTATATAACGTGAAGGAGCGTTGAACTCGCCGCTGTTATTGTCCATGATGCTATGCTCGCTGGGACGCCAAACTCCGTTGGAGACTGTGTAACCGCCCTCAAACACCCCGACACCGTCACTCTTGTAACGATTGTCAGAAAGGAATGCAGACCACTTCACCCTGGAAGGATCGGATGTAACATCCACGTTGGAGAACCACCTGTAAGGGGCGATGCTGACCAGATAGTCCCTGACCGTAGACGAGATTACACCGGGATAGAAATACTCGTCGGCAAGTTTGGCAAAACCGTGGCCACCCGCCTCGTGACGAAGCAACTCTGCAGTTTCCTCAAAAGAGTCGTCGAGCTTAAGGAAGTACGCCACGGCAGGACCGCAGGCGTAATCGCGACCTGTCCAATCCTCCGGCTCAAATAAGTTGCATGTGCCGCATAGATATATCGTTCCGGACAGCTCCTGATTGCCGCAAACGACCACCAGGGTCTCATCCATCCGCTTGTCATCCTTCACGGCCTTACGGGCCAGTTCAAAGCATTTTGCGTCATCTCCGCTTATGTAGGTCCCTTCTCCCCTTACGGTTCCACCTGGCACTGGCTGCGCACCCTGAGGATGCACTCCTTTCCATTGCTGGTCCAGCGGATTTCATCGCCGTTGACTACCGGAGCGAAGCCGCGCTTCTTGAGGATGCTGCAGACTTTCTCCGCATTGATCCCGC
Source organism: Bacteroidales bacterium (assembly GCA_017614715.1). Taxonomy (GTDB): domain Bacteria; phylum Bacteroidota; class Bacteroidia; order Bacteroidales; family UBA932; genus Equibacterium. The sequence continues at coordinate 29,974 of JAGABI010000057.1, forward strand.
CGCGCTTGCGTGCAGTCCTGATGACTACCGGAACAAGGAATGCGAGAGCACAGATGCCGGCTACGCTGTACTTCACCCACGGAAGGCTGACCAGCATAACTACGGCCAGGCCTGCAGCCATAACCAGCATGCTCGTCTGCTCCACCGGGCCACCCAGACGGATGCGGCGGTGTTTCTTCACCTTCTCCGCCTTGTTGGCAGGTTCCTGGCTGTTTTCTGCAGTCTTCACTTCGTTTGCGCTTGCCACCTCAACCTCGTTGATTTCGGGCATCTGAATGTTCTCGTTGTTTTCCATATGTTCAGTTCGTTTTGGTTATTCCGTTTTTAGCTGGGCTGCTGGCTCTCCGCCTGGTGCATCATGAATGCTGCCATCGACTCGGCCTGCATCGCCTCCGCTACACTATCACGGATTTCCACGAATCTTCTTACAGATTTCATCAGCTGCTTGAACAGAGCGTCAAAGATTGCCTCGAATTCTCCCCGTGTTTTGCAAAAACACTCGGCCGAGAACCAGATATACATCTCCTCGCCCTCCGGGCATAGGAACACCTTGGTCAGCGTCGTGCTTGCCATCGTCATACTGGCGAGGAAGAGCTGCTCGTCAATTTCGTCCCAGCCGGCCGGCATTACCACGGCAACCGAAATCCTGCCGCGGCGGAAACCAATGACCAGGTTGCTCTCGAACCCTAGATCCACGTAGTAGGAATCACCATCCCTTGTGGCTTCCATACCCATGCTTTTGAGGCACCTCCCGATGAACGGGAGGGTCGTGCTCTTCAATGCCGGGTCCATCGTTGTGTTCACCGCCGTTCTCATGCTGCAAGTCCTCCCTTGAAGATAGTTTCCGGCTTCAGCCAAGCCTCGTCAGGCATCGCGATGAGCCGGGCGTTCTGGTAGGCTCCCTCGATGGGCAGGATGGTCTCCGGGAGGTAGATGCCGTCTTCAGGAGTCAGCACCAGCGCGAAGTCCGGAGCCTGCTTGTAGCTGCCGTTGAGGTAGATGGGCATCAGGAGCTGGATGCCGTTCTTCTGGGGACGGTACATCGGGGCGATGTACTTGAAGTTCCGCTTGGCCATCCTCTTGGCGAGCTCGATGGCCTTCTCCAGGTCACCGGCCACCTCGGCAGGATTCTTTCCCTGGTACTCCTTGGGGAACCGGGAGCGGTTGTCCTGGATGATGTGGAAGAGGTGGTCGAAGTTGGCGTCGATCTGCCAGCCGGACTGGAAGATGACCTCGTTGACGTCCTCGAAAAAGGTGGCAGGCTCCGGCTTCGCCTCATCCTTGAACCCGTACTGGCGCCTGCCGTAGATGCCTGACTTGTTCATGGTGGGGTTCTCGTAGTACTCCTCGCCGTTGGACTTCTTCCGGACCTCTGCAAGGATCAGGATGTCGTTGCCGAAGGTGTCGGGGAGATTGGTGTTGAACAGGATGTGCTGGCCATCCGCGCTGTACACAATCTTGTTAGCCTTCCCTTCGGCTGCCTCTTTGCGGAGCTTGCAGAAGATGTTCTCAAGGTAGGACTTGAGAATCGGGTACTTGCAGGCGCACTCCCTGCCGGTGAAGTTCCAGGGCTCCGGAACAGCGCACGTGGCGATGCTCTCGAGGAAAGCTTCGAAGGCTTCCTTCGAGGCAAAGTAGATGTCGCCCATGTGGAGTTTCCCAGCAAGGTTGATCTCCACGCGGATGCCCCGCCAGGTGGTTCAGGTCACCCCGTCATAGGTATTCCGCTTCCTGTTCCGGGTGAACAGACCGACGATGTCCTCGCCGGAGATGGTCTTCAGGCCGGTGTTGATGACCTTGTATGCTGCATGCTCCTCATCGATCGGCGCACCGTGGAAGTTGTTGCACCCGTAGGAGTTCAGGTTGGTGGCCACCAGGGGGTCCACGATGGTATCCACCTCGTAGGCTTTCAGGGTCTTGCCCGTTCCCTGGAGGAGGTGATTGAGCTGCGCGAGCTGGGCGCTGAAGTTGCTGATGTAACCGAACTTCTTGAGTCCGAAACCGATCTGAGTTGCAAAGTTTTTCATTTTCTTTTTCCTTTTTTTGATTTGACTTATGTACTTGGCCGCTGACGCCGCACCGGCCTCTGCATCCTTTAACGCAGAAGCCGGTGCTTTCTTACAACCAACGTGATCTTTTTTCTAGAACGCCATCGGAAGCTTCAGTCCGTTGATGAAGTGGCGGTAGTCATCCCATCCGTCTGACTTTTCAGCACGATCAGCTCGCAGCTGCTGGAGGAAGTCCTCATCACTGCACTCCTGGTCCAGGGCCATCTCGATGAGCTTGCACTCTTCGGGTTCTTCCTCTCCCTCCCCCGCCTTCGTCTCTTCCCTGTAAGCCTCGATCAGCTCGGGATGCAGCCACATCATCCACCGGAAGGCCAGATGGTACTTCTCGTAGGACGGATTTTCCGCGATGAGATTTCGCATTACGCCAAGGCCGGGGTCCCCGTACTGCCTCTCGTTCAGGATTGCCAAGCGGTACTTCAGTTTCCGGAAGGAAATGGAATCCAGCCCCATCTCCCTCGCGGAATTGAAGATGGCCAGCATCCGGTAGTAGACATCCTCCAGCTCGGCCCATTGTTCCTTGTCTTCAAGGCAACGAGCCAGCAGGTAGAGTCCCAGCAGGTTGTTGTCGAGCCAGGTCTGGTCAATGTTCCAGAGGATAGCCTCGGCTGCGTCCTTCTTCCCGCTGTAGTACAGGCCGCAGGCATTCATCACGGAGTAATCGTTCCCTGCTCCGTTCACCGTCATCCACGCTTTCCCCTTGAGGCATTCGTCATCGACCGTGAAAGCCATCGCCCGGGTCAGGTAGTCGTACGCCCTGTCTGTATGACCGGCACCTGCTTCTGCCGATGCCATCTCATACAAGGTAACGGCGGCACCGTCGTAATCCTTGCTCTTCTCGAAGGCGCTGATGGCTTCCCCAATGCTCAGTTCCCTGTCGATGGCATCGCTGTCGTTGAAGTCCTCCGCAAAGTCAAGCACTGCCCTGGAGACCCGGACAGAGGCCGGACTCATCGGACGCACCAGCTCCAGGCCGTCAAAGGTCCGGGCGCGGCTCAACGCAACATAGGCCTGTCCGTTCGAGAAAGCACCGCGTCCAAAGTCGATGGCCACGTGGTCGAAAGTCAGGGACTGGCTCTTGTGGATGGTGATGGCCCAAGCCAGACGAAGCGGCAGCTGCTCCACCTTCCCGGTAACGGTCTTGATGCAGCATTTCTTTTCGTGATCGTACTCGTAGTCGATGCTCTCCCACTCATCCCTCTCTACGATGTACTGCTCCCCGCCCTCCAGCTTCACCGTCACGTTCTCCTCGCCAAGTTCGACGATTTCACCAATCGTTCCGTTGACCCAGCGGCGGCCGCGGTCGTTCTTGGTGAACATCACCTGGGCACCCACCTTGAAGGTAAGGAGCTCTTCGGCAACGTCTGAAGTGACCCGGGTCTTTCCGCTGTAGATGGCCTGGTAGGTCTTCGCTTCTGAGTCGATCTCTGCAAGGCGGCCATCGTTGATCCGCTTGGCATCGGCATTCGTGGAGCAGAGGGTGATTCTCATCCGTTCGTCTTCGCACAGGGAGACCCGGCTGTTGATTTTGACCAAGTCACGGACGGTCATCTTGCCAAGCCGCACATGCTCGAGCAGCTCGATGAAGCCCGGGTCACTCTGCCGGTAGATTTTCAGGAACTCAATCTTGGGAAGGTTGATCCTTTCGATGGCGGCAGCCTTGTAGAAGTAGAAGCACTCGTGGCCGTATATCTCCTTCAAGGTTTCCCGGTCCTTCTGGGTGGCGATAGGCTCCAGCTGGAACATATCGCCGACAAAGACCATCTGAATCCCGCCGAACGGGGCAGAATTGCCCACATAGTGCCGGAGTGTCCTGTCGATGGCGTCGATGATGTCGCAGCGGACCATAGACACCTCGTCGATGATGATGGTGTCGAGATTCCTGACCAGGCCGATCTTCGTCCTGTTCATGCTCCCGATTTCACCAGGCCCCAGGACCCCGAAGTTGAACCCGAAGAACGAATGGATGGTCTGTCCTCCAGCGTTGATGGCGGCCTGTCCGGTAGGTGCCAGGATGACGAACTTTTTCCGGACCCCCTCCTGCACGTTCTTCAGGAAAGTGGTCTTACCAGTGCCTGCGCGGCCGGCAAGGAAAAAGCTGTTGTTGGTGCGTTCAATCATCCGGTAGGCGGATCTCTGCTCGTTGTTGGTGCTGTCGAATTTTGCTTCCATCGTTTTTCTTCGTTTGAATTGGTTATCGTTCAGTATTGCTAACGGAGCCGGCGGAGATTTCTTACATCAACTCACGCAGCAAGATAAGAAAAGCCCTTGACGGGCTGTCCAAATATCTTCTGCGTAACGCGCGAGACATACTTCTTTGTAGCCGCGCGATGCTTGTTGTCAGGAACGCCGCCTCGCTTCTGCTGCTTCCAGTACTCCTTACAGACCCTCTTCTCCACAATTCTCCGGACCATCCGCTTCGTTGCACCGTCTTCGATGCCTATGGACAAAGAGCCCAGTTCCGCACCGTCCTTGAAGGCAAGCTTCTCCTCTGCAATGGAACGGCAGAGAGAATGAGCTTTCTTCTTATTGTCGGACTTGGAGGCCAGATTGCGGCCGTAGATGTAATGGTTCTTGATGTTCTTCATGGTATTGTCGTTTTGCTTACACCTCTTCTAACGGAAAACAAGGGTAATCTCTTACAGGTCAGGGCAAAAAAAATCCGCCAAGGCTCCAGGCCTCGGCGGACCGGACTGCATCGGATACCTATGCTGAGAGGTCGTAGCCGGCCTCCAGCAGATCGGCGCGCATCTTCTTGAGAACACGGCACTTGCAGGTATCGACGTTGCCGCCGCTCATCTGCGTCTCTGCCATCATCTCTTCTTTGGTGCGTTCGCCAATCAGCATCTCCGCAACAGTCCGGTCTCGCCCGACGTACGTTGACACGATTCCCTTGAGGGTCTCAAGCATCTCGTGCCAGTACAACTGGTCACTGCAGTCTCCGGCGCTCCCGAAGGAACGGCGGTAGCTGACCGTGTCGCTGTACTTTTTGGCGTCGTCTTCGTTCTTCGGCTGATCCTCGTGGAGAAGGCCGGTCATGTGAAGAGGGTCGTTCTGGAGCTTGTCCAGCTCGTCGCTTGCGAAGTTCTGAGCCACCTTCTTCGCCCAAGTGCTGAACTTGGCGTCTTTTGATGGCTTGTACTTCTCGCGCTTTTCGATCACATGGAACCAAGCGTTCTCGGAAATCATCTCTCTCTCGAAGGATGATACCATGCCGAGATGGTCTCTGCCGTCAATGTAGAAGAGCACGCTCTTCTTGATGGTGTCGCCAAGTTCGTTGGTGAGGGTTGCCTGGAAGTCCGCTGCTGCCGCTGCGATGGTGTTGTTTTTCTTCATCGTTTTCTGTTTTTGAACGACCTTGTCTCGGGCAGCACCGTGCTACCCTACATCCGGCCAAAAAATACAGATTGACCAAACAGCTGACGGTGTTCAAACAGAACGGATGAATCAACTTATCCTATGCTCGTCCTATAATATGGACTATACCATTTCAAAGAACTTATTGTGAGGGGAATCACGGTGCAAAGTTACGAATTTCTTCTGAAACTCACAGCATTGCCCGTGGTCCGCTTCGTTATGAGGCCAGAGCCAGGTCGAACAGTTCGACCGGAATCCTCTGCAGCCGGATGCCCGGCCACTCGATGGGCCTGTTGGCAGCAGACTTGATGAAGGACCGGGTCGTATCCGAGAGACGGATGTTGTGGTAGCTGAACACCACGCCGTCAACCTCGAAGAATACGGCCCTCTCCTTGCCATCGTAGTAGGCTTTCACCCCTTGGACCGGGTTCGTGATCCATTCCTCGAAGAGGTCGGTCGCCCGTCCTTTGATGAAGCCGTACGAGAGCTGGCGCTTCCACCGCTTATCCTTGATGGCCGAGTTCAGGAGGTTCAGGGCGCTGAGTGCCCTGAAGAAGCCATCCTGGGTGTCGCACTCTTCAGTTGCTACGCCCAGCGCTTCCGTGATGACCATCTCGTCGATGCCCTTGTCCGTCCTGTTCTCGTTCTCGCGGTAGATCTTCTCCACCATCTTCTTTTTCATTTCGTTTTTCATCTTTCGTTTCTTTTGCGTTTCTACATCCCCTAACGAAACCCTTTCCGGATTCTTACAAAGATTTTTCACTTTTTTTCAGAATCTGATCCACCATCCCGTACTGGAGAGCTTCTTCGGCGTTCATCCAGTAGTCTCTATCCATATCAGAGAACACGCGCGCGTGCTCCTGCTTGGTATGCTCGGCAATGAGCGAACAGAGCTCTTCCCTGGTCTTCTCAATCTCTTTGGCAGCAATGAGAATGTCGGTGGCCTGTCCCTGCACACCGCCGAGCGGCTGATGGATCAGTACCCGGGAATGCGGCAAACATGATCTCTTTCCTTCAGCGCCGGCACAAAGCAGAACAGCACCCATGGAAGCGGCCATTCCTGTGCAGATGGTGGCGATGTCAGGTTTGACAAGCTGCATCGTGTCATAGATTCCAAGGCCGGCGCTGACCACCCCGCCGGGCGTGTTGAGGTAGAGCGAGATGTCCGCCTTGTCATCAACTGATGCCAGGTAAAGAAGTTGCGCCTGGACAATATTCGCAACATCAGGATCGATTCCCACACCCAGAAAGATTATGCGGTCCATCATCAGGCGCGAGAAAACATCCATAGCCGCGACATTGAGCTTGCGCTCCTCGATGATGGATGGATTGATATAGGCATTGACCGCCGCACCATAGCGGGAAAGGGTCATGGAACTGATGCTTCTGTCAAGGCTTGCGTACTTTTCAAAATCTGTCATAGTCGTAGTCGTTTATCGTTTACATTCCCATACACGATGTTGCGTTTGAATTCTTACAACGGCACTTCAAAAGTTTGTTCCGCTTGTTCCACCCGTTCCAGAACGGAACAAGATTTCCAGGCCGACGCCAATGATCCGGGCCGATGCTGCCCTGCTCCAGCGGCAGTGCCGATGCCTGGGTCGATAAGGAAAGCGGTACTTGCTCGTCTGTCAGTTTGGTTCTCCGCTATGCTTCGCCCCAAACAGCCAGACCAGCAACCTTCATTGCCACCCTTCGCTGTGAGACTGTGACGGAGCAAGTCCGCCACAGACTCACGGCCGCCCCAACGCTCCATTGGCCTTCGCCTCCTGCTCCCGCACTTTAAGGAAGAAACAGTCTTGGTTGGCAGTCGGTTATTTTTATCGTTTCACTAGCTTCGCAACCATCAATACATGGTTTTAAAGCCATTTTGAAGCAGGTTAAATGGCAATTTTTACATTTTTCTGTAAAAAATCAACAATAAGATACGAAAAATATAATAATTATTTGTATGTTTGTTTAGTCAAATATAGAGTAATATGTTGGTAAGTTTTTCATTTGGAAACTTTAAGAGTTTCAAAGACGAGAATAAGATTAGCCTTGTGGCAGAACTGGCAGACGCTAAAAATGAGTATTCTGTTACTACTCCTTTTGAGTATTCGGTACTTAAGACAGCGGCTGTTTATGGTGCAAATGCTAGTGGGAAGTCAAAATTGTTTGACGCCGTAGCCTTCTTCAGAAGTGTTGTTTGTCCTCCGCGAAACGCCAATAAGATTCCAGCCTTTGACTTCTGGAAGGGACATTTTGATTCTTTTCGTCTTTCCACAAAATCGGCCGAAGAGCCGTCTTTCTTTGAGGCCGTTTTCCTTCTGGAGGACATTCAATATCGTTATGGAATAGAATTGAATAATAATGGCATTCTTGAGGAGTGGCTCTATAGAAAGAATGAAAGAGAGACTCTTATTCTGTCAAGAAAAGTAGATGAGGACGGTGATATGAAAATGAAGATAGGTCGATCATACATTAATGCGAAAGTATATTCGACCGTCGTATCAGCGGGAATGGTTTCATCAGAAGTGCCGTTGCTCACTCTTTTGGCAACGTTTAACGACTCATTGTCAAAGGAGATTGTACAGTGGTTCGGACAGTTGAAGGTTATTTCTGCCAATGAGTTGGTCGCTCCGATTGAAGCGCTTATGGACGAGAACAGTAAGCAAGAGATAATTGATTTCATGCGGGCTTTTGACTTTAATATCGAGGATTTTGCCATGCATGAGATTAATCCGGATTCTATTCCTGAAAAAATGCGTAGCATTATCGGAGAAGATGCTTTAAAAGGACCGGTATATGATGGGGTCAGTACTACTCATAGATTATATAATGAACAATATGAGAAGGTGGGGACAAGGCAGTTTATGATGGAGGTGGATGAGTCTTTTGGAACAAATCGTCTTCTCCGCTTGAGCTGGTCAATTATTCGTGCATTGAAGGAGGGCAGGACTTTGCTGATAGATGAAATTGACTCCGGTTTACACCCGTTCATTGTTTCGACAATCATCAAATTGTTCTATCAGACTGACAATCGTGCTCAACTTATTGTTAACACCCAAAACACATCGCTTTTGGCGTATCCTATTGGCTATGAAGATAACAATAAGGATAAGAAGTTCCTGTTTCGCAAGGACCAGATATACATTGTGAACAAGAACCGCTACGGAGAATCCAATGTTTATCCGATTACCCATTTCCAGCGCAATATCAGAACGAGTATTGAGAAAATGTATCTGGATGGCCGGTTAACTGGTGTGCCTTATGTTGAGTTAGATAGCATTCTTGATCTTTTTAGCCATGAATCATAGGGATAGGAAGGATAACTATAAAAGGACACATGGCAAGGTTAAACCTCCTCGCCAGTTTATCCTTTATGTGGAAGGCCGGAATACGGAGAAAAGCTACTTTGACCTTTTGAAGAAGGCGAATTGCAAGGTGATTCCAGTAACTAAACGAGGGCAAGGCATTTGGAATTGCGTTGACTTTGTGAATGACTCGGATAAAGCATGGAAATCACTACCAAAGGAAGAGAAGGAAAAGTATGATAAAAGATGGCTGGTGTTTGACGCTGACGGCAGGGAGGATTTTGATGCAGGAATTAAGTTGGCCAGGAAGAAGAAGTTCGGGGTGGCTTTCTCGAACATGTGCATTGAGTATTGGTTTTTGCTCCATTTCTACAACCATGATGGGAGTGCGATTCCTCTGATTGGTGATTCGCATTCTGCGGCTCAGATTAAGAAGATTAACGACTTTATTAAAAAGTACAACAAGAAAGCTAAATCGCCTGTAGCCGATTATGACTCTGGAAATAAAAAGGTTGAAGAGGATTTCTTTGACCTGATGATGGCTGACGATCCTGTAAGCAAGAAAACCCGTATCGTTTCAGCCTTTGAACGGGCAAAGATTATTCACGAGAATAAAATAGCGATTGGTGCCGAGTTTCATGAGTCTGTGACGACAATTTACGAATTGCTTCTTGAGCTAGGCGTAATTGAGAAAAAGAAAGACGGGTATGTACTATTTCGGAAATAAAAGTTGTTAAGAATATGTGGTCAGATAAAGAAACAACACAAGACCTGTTGGGGTATACCGTACATGCGTCGCTGCTTAAAAACGTAGTGACGAATGATAAGAATCTGCCCATTACAGTAGGTCTTTATGGAGATTGGGGTTCTGGGAAATCCAGTATCCTTAAGATTCTGGAAGAGCAGCTTAATAAGGAAGATGACACGGTTGTTGTCTACTTCGATGGCTGGTCGTTCGAGAGTTTTGACGATGCTAAGATGGCTCTGATTCAGGGTATAGTAGATGCCTTGGAAAAAGACGAACGATTCTTGGCAAAAGTTAAAGATAATGCAGAAGGAGCCTATGATGCAGTGAAGCAGGCATTTGTGAAACTGCGGAAGTCAATCAACTGGATGCGTGTGTTAAAGTTCTCAGCAAAAACTATTGTGCCAGTTGCTACAGCAGCAACAACTGGAGGGGCATCCCTTATTATCCCACTTCTCCTGGAAGCGTTCAAAGACCACAAAGGTGATTTAGCTGACTTGTTGACTGGAGACAAGGCTGAACAGTTCCTAAAGGATGCAATTAATGCAGAGAATGAAGAGAAGAAATACGAGGCCGTTCGTGAATTCAGGAAGGACTTTGAAGACCTGATCAAAAAAAGCAGGCAGGGAAAGATAGTAATCCTGATTGACGACCTTGACCGTTGTTTGCCAAGACATATTATTGAGAACCTGGAGGCCATTAAACTATTCTTAGATGTCCCCAAGACCGCGTTTGTTATAGCGGCTGATAGTTTAATTGTTTCAAACGCCATCAAGAGCGAGTACAAAGACATTATTGACGCTGCGGGGGAAGAGGGCAAGAATATTGGTGATGCCTATATGGAGAAGTTCATCCAACTACCATACAAGATACCGGCATTGAGCCCTAAAGAGGTTGAGACCTACGTGACCTTACTTTTCTGCCAGTCATTCTTGGATAAAAAAGCTTTTGAAAAGGTACAGGTAGATTTCGCAAATTTTACGCTTGAAAACAAGTTTGATATTTACGGATGGGACAAAATTACAAAGGCATTAGAGGAGTGCTCCATTCCAGACAATCTTGGCGAAACAGTTGGTTTCGTTACGCATTTCTCAAAAATCATTGGTAATGCCCTGAAATGGAATCCGAGACTGATTAAACGTTTCCTGAATGCATATGAGATACGTTCCAGCCTTTTGGCGCAATCAGAGATAACGGATTTGAAATCAAGATTTGCTTTATTAAAACTTATGCTCATAGAGCAGAAACACATCGACCAGTTCAAGCAACTAAACACTTGGGTAATGGGCAATCAAGATATCCCAAAAGAGTTGCTAGAGATCGAAGATTGTGCTGAAGACAGGGGAAAAGACATCAGTAACTATCAGGATTGGAACAGCCCTGATTTGCTGAAATTGATATCCACTGAGCCTAAGTTTAGCGAAGTGGATATGAAGGAACTCTTCTGGGTGTCAAGGGATAATTTGGTTGATGAGATGAGCGGTTTGTCACTTATCTCAACACGTGTCAAGACTGTATTCAGCAACGCATATAATGCTTCCTCTGATACTATAAGGGAGGATGCCTGCAAGAAAGAAATTAAGGTTTTGTCACCAAATGAGTTGGATGATCTATATGAACTCCTGGACTCCAAATTACTGATGGCTGCAAATGACAAAAATGCCTACAGTGTATATTACTTCTGTATCATGAATGATGTGGAGAGAGCGTATCAGCGTTTTTTGGCGGTACTGTCAAGAATCACCGTGTCATCCATTCCTTTCTCGCTTGGCAACAAGTTTAAAGATATTTTAGCAAAATATGGTGATGATAAGAAACTGAAGGAAAGGCTGAAAGCCAATGAAAGACTTATGCGAGCCATTGAAGATAGAGATACAACAAAAAAGAAATAAAATATGGGCACATCTCATAGACATACGCCAACAGTTGTTGGGGAGCCTAATTGGGGGAATGCATCTGCATCAGTGACCGCCATTGCCAGAGCAGAAGAGGAACTCGACAGTCTGGACAAGGAATTGGAGAGGGACGATAATGCTGACGAACACTCCGATGATAACAAGTATGAAGAGGTGAAGAAAGAAACTAAAACTGCGGTATCACCTGATTGTATAGCCAAAAGACAACGTCAATTGGACAGTCAGATCAGGAGAAACTACCACCATGCAGTCAGGAATTTAGTAAGAGCTGCCGGCGGCAGAGGGAATGTTAGCAGCGGAGGCTCAAGGGCTGTTGGCCATGCGGGCGTTTTCATCGCAGGTGGTCTGGTATCTGCTATCAGCGAAATAGTAAAAAATGGTCTAACAGACTGGTTGAGCAGAAGAGGCGTTCATTCGCTAGAGGGGAAAAGTTGCCAAGATGTTCTTGATTTGATAAGAGAGTACATCGAAACTGGTGTTGCAGGGATGGACAATACCGCTGCTAATGAAGCTTTGGAATGTGTGATGGATGAACTTGAAGAAAAGATAGGAGACGACCTTGACTCATTTGATGCAGCCATGGCTGGTGTCTTAGCTTCGGATGATCTTAAAGATTTGCTGGATAAATTCTTTGGTATGTATATCTATAGCCATCTATCGCAGGATTTCAAGGAAAAGTTGGAATACGAAAAGGGTACAAAGGTTATGAATGAAACGATGAATGAGATTAAAGACCTGATTATGGATGATATTCAGCGAAGCCGTGGAGGAAGAGATACTGCCACTATTGATTGGGGGACGGAAGAGGGTAAGGCTTTCATTCAGCAAGAGTTTGACCGTATTATTTATATCTTGTCAGGGAATGAAGATTAAGGTTGACACATATCGAACAAGGCGCATTGACAAGCACGAAACAAGGCTTACTATCCCCATTACTATAGAGGACACAAAAGGTGGTGTTTTCCAAACAGCTGCTATTGTACAGATGACCCCGATAGCGTATTTCAATGGGAAAGTACCGCCAGTTACATATAGTCTTCTGTATTTGTCAGCAATTGTCTATGCCATAGACAGGGGAATTGACAGGCATCGTTATTCCATTGATGGATGGTCTCGTGAACTCGACGTAGATATTAACTTACCCGAATACGAGCTGTTTCAACCCGTTGAGAGACAGATAGATACCATGCTATCTTTCTTGACGGGAGACTATTGGAATTGCCACTTTGTTGGAACAGCGCAGGTGAGATATGGTAGATATGGGCAAACCAACTATTTTGATGGTATCACGCAGGTGAACTTGTTTTCTGGTGGAATGGACTCGCTGATTGGAGCTATTGATTATATGACAGATAACCCCAAAGGAAAGTTATTCTTGGCATCTCATTATGATAGTGTGATGCGTGGGCCTCTTTCTGATCAGGATAGGTTAAAAAAGATATTTAGGAGAAAGTATAGTGGGAAATACGCAGAGATGACTGCAGTGATGATTACACCAGAGTTGTCAGCAGAGCTATCCTGTAGATCAAGGTCGCTGATGTTCCTCTCCATTGCTCTTATAGTGGCCTCTTATGCGAATTGTAAGATAGTGGTTCCTGAAAACGGTTCTGTATCGCTGAACTTCCCTCTGTCTCCATCAAGGCGTGCGTCTTGCAGTACCAGAACAACGCACCCTGTCTTCTTGAAACAATACAGGGAAGTGTTAAAAGCGCTGGGGCTGACAACTCAGGTTGAGAACCCTTATGAAAAGATGACTAAAGGTGAAATGGTGCAGCACTGCTCGGACAAAGACTATCTCATGAGCATAGTCGAGCATTCCAATTCCTGCGGGAAGAGAGGTATGCATCAGCATATGTATGACAATACCCATGCAACTCATTGCGGGCATTGCATGCCTTGTATGTACCGAAAGGCCGCGATGATAGGAGAACGTGACTTGACCACATACGGCAATCGATTTGTGACATTGTATGGAAAGAAAGGGGATAAGGTAGCTGAAGATTTCTTTGCAATGCTGAATTACCTAAAGACAGACCTGACTAAAGAGCAAATAAGAAGGGAACTAAAGATAGCCGGAATGACTAGCTTCGATGATTTAGAGGAGTATGTGGATCTGGTTGTTAGAACCAGAGCTGAATTGGCGGCAATGATACGTGCAGACAATAATAGAACTATTCTTAGATATTTGGGCTGGTGATGATAGATACTCATTGTCACTTTGATATAATGCCTAAGCCGGAAGCATATATCAGACAGAAAGAACAAGCAGGAGATATAGTGATAGGGATGACCAACCTGCCCAGTCACTTTAAGTTGGGTATTCCTTTCATTAGGAATTATAAGCACATTAGATTGGCGCTTGGACTACATCCATTGCTGGCTGCGGATAATATCAGGGAAACCAATCTATTTAGAGAGTATATTAACCAAACTTCATATATCGGTGAAATTGGATTAGATTTCTCCAAAGCATGCATCGGGACCAAAGATGTGCAGATTTCTGTTTTAAAGGAATTACTTGCAGCACTACAAGGTAAAAATAAAATCGTGAGTGTTCACTCCCGGAAAGCAGAGAAAGTACTCCTTGCATTGCTTTGTGAATATGATATTAAAAATGTGATATTCCACTGGTATTCTGGGCCAACAGCATTAATACCTGAGATTCTTTCAAAAGGGTATTATTTCTCTATCAATGAATCAATGACATTATCAAACAATGGCCGTTCAATCATTGATATGATTCCGCGAAATAGAATTCTTACCGAATCAGATGCTCCGTATAATGAAAAGTCTGATATTAAAAAGGCCATGGCCAATATTCAAATAACAGAAGCGGAGATATTTCGTAATTTCAGCGAGTTGTTGTCAAGAGTCAGATAGAATGATTATTAGCGTTGTCGAGTAATACACACAACAGGACGCCGCTCATCGTACGGGCGGCTATACACCTCCAGGACATCCTCCATCGCGGCTACGAACGCAGCACTGTGTTCAGTAGGAATGCACCAGCACTTCTTCAGGTGGGCTTATATTCGTTTTTTTAGAATGCGACCCACCTGCGTATGAGAGATCGAGTCTATATACCCCAGTTTGACCGATTTGTCGGCAAGGAGACGGAGTGTCCATTTGGCGTAGCCCTTGGGCGGTGCCCCGCAGGTCATGGCGATGATGTGCGCCTCGACATCTCCAGTGACTTTCGCCTCGACGGGGGGCGTCTCCCGCTTCTTCCTGTTCACGGTGGCTTCGAGGCCCTTCTCGCCGTAACTGGTACGGACTTTCTGGACTGTCGTGGCGGAAGTGTTGAAAGCAATTGCTGCTTTCTGAACGGTCATGGGCTTCTTTCCGTTCTTGTCTACAGCAAGGAGTATATTGGCCCGCAGAATCGCTCTGGCCGGCATCCTGACAGACTTCACAATTTTGGTCAGTTGCCTGCGCTCGGTCGCAGACAAACTTACCTCGTACTTCTGTATAGGCATAATCGTATCGTGTTGAGTATCGCTCAACAAAGATACAATTAATATTTGTTTTATACAACATTTAGATGTTACAAAGTACTAGATAATAGTTTCATCTCTTTACGTTTATTTACATCTTCTATTCGATTAGTTTTCAGAAACATTGAAAAACCAGCAGATTATTTGAACATTTCTGTTTTGAATGTGTATCCTACAGACCTTTGTCTGAAACAAACACATTCTGCAATGAATACAATCGACAAACAAAACAATTACGAGAAACTTATTACAGACATTGGGGCACTTCTTAGTGCGGCAAAAGAGAAGATTGCTTCTACCGTTAACATGACTTTAGTCCAGACATATTGGAACATTGGCAAGTACATTGTTGAGTATGAGCAACATGGGGCGGAAAGAGCCGAGTATGGCAGCAACTTGATAAACAAGTTATCCCATGATTTAACAATTCTCTACGGGAAAGGATTCGGAAAAAGTAATTTGCTGTACATCAGGAAGTTTTATCTACACTTTCCAAAAGGTGGGACACTGTCCCACTTATTGAGCTGGAGTCACTATTATGAAATCCTCAAATCAGATGATCCCCTTGGGATCAGTTTCTATACCAAGGAATGCGAATCTCAGCGATGGAGCGTAAGAGAGTTGAAGCGGCAACGAAACAGTGCCCTATTCCAAAGTTTTGCAGTATCAAAAGATAAAGATGCGATTTTAAGAATGGCAAATGAAGGAATTGAAATACAGAAACCGGAAGATATTATTCACGACCCGTTTGTTCTGGAATTTACCGGACTGCCAGATCGCCCATCATATAAAGAGAAATCACTTGAAGATGACCTTGCTCTGAACATCAGCCGCTTTATGTTGGAGTTGGGAAAGGGCTTTACATTTGTCGCAAGGCAATACCACATAGCCTTGGAAGGCCATCATTTCCATGTAGATCTTGTCTTTTACAACGTAATACTCAAAACCTATTGCCTTATCGACCTAAAGAAGGGAGGAGTGCAACATGAAGATATCGGTCAAATGAACTTTTACATCAATTACTTCAAACACGAAGTATGTACAGAAGGTGATAACGAACCGTTTGGTATAGTGTTAGGCGCAACAAAAGACAAACAGTATGTCGAGTACGCCTTAGAGGGCATATCAAACAAGTTGTTTGTAAGCCGGTACCAACTATTCTTGCCGGACAAGGACGCTCTTACCAGGGAGGTCAGGAGGATAATTGATGAACACCATTAAGCATATGCTAGTACATAAGTAACAGTCTATGACTCGTCCCGCCAAAGCGCCGAGATGCGACTATACCCCACCCGTCCCGTGCGGCGGTGCTCGTCACTAGGACATTAGGAAGTTTGAAGGTGGTGCGCCCGCTCGGTTTCGTGAAGCACCAATTGTCCGTGTGGCGCTTTGGCAGGACTGCCGGCGACAGAGCGAAGGGGCAGGTACAGTCCGTAGCTTGAATGCTTTCAAGGGCAGATTTTTGCCCAGAAAGTAGCGCCATCAGGCGCTAGCGCAGCGCGTGCGCGTTGGGCTAAAGAATAGCCAGCGCGGAGCGGCGGGGTTTCCTCAGTATCATGTGGGAGGCATCTGCACCGAGCGGTTAACGTTTCTTTCTAGTTGTATATGAAAATGTATTGTCGCTTAGAATACTGTATAAAAAGTTTGAGGAATGATTGCTCATTCCTCATTCTGCAACGAATCGGTAGTCATTAGCTACGGAATCGTTATCACAAAGTTAGACAATAATTCAATTATTCCAAATAAAGTTTATGTCGAAGAAGAATACTAAAACGAAAGAACAATATCCCTTTCAAACTTGCGGTCGCAAATTGCGACCACTGACTCGTCACCCTCTCCCCTATGCAGTTCCTAGCACTTATTAACCATTAAACAGCTCGTTATGGCAAAGAAGAATAATACTAAAACGTCAGAATATGTCGCAAATAATGACTCGTCACATCTGGAGAAAGGCACCATAGACACTCCACAAGTTGCTATTGAAAGCAGAATCCTCACTATTCGAGGCCAACAAGTCATTCTAGATAGAGATTTAGCTGGTTTCTATGGCGTCGAAACCAAAACTCTTAATCAAGCGGTAAAGAGAAATCCTGAAAGATTTCCGGAGTACTATCGTTTTCAATTAACCAAGGAAGAGATCGATGAGGTGGTAACAAATTGTGACCACCTTTCTGTCTTGAAATACTCTCCAAATAGATCATATTCCTTGTATTAGAGTAAAATAATAAAAGCCGCCTAGGCCGCAGCTGAGAGACTGTAAAACGAGACTCTGGCTCGTCCCGCCAAAGAGCCGAGGTGCGCTTATACCCCACCCGTCCCAGGCGGCAGTGCTCGCGCCAAAGGCTTTTAGAAGGAAGCTGGTGGTGCGCCCGCTTCGTTTCGTGAAGCATCTATTGTCCGTGTGGCGCTTTGGCCGGACTACTGGCGAAGAGCGAGTGGCAGATATAGTCCGTAGCTTGAATTCTTTCAAGGGCAGATTTTTGCCCAGAAAGTAGCGCCATAAGGCGCTAGCGCAGCGCGTGCGCGTTGGGCTAAAGAATAGCCAGCGCGGAGCGGCGGGGTTTGGGGCGGAGCCCCAGTATCATGTGGGAGGCATCTGCCACGAGCGGTTTTAGGACAAAACTAAACCCGATAGCTTGAATTGCTTCAGGGGCTACCGGGAATCAACTTTGTAATTATACTGATTGTTTTTAATTAACGCAAATACTGCTTTAAGGTATATTCACCCTTGCAGGAATGGAGAAAATGACCGATATAAACCAAAAACAACTCTGGTCGTACCGGAGAGGCACTAATCGTAATTCCCGGCGGCGAGGCGAAAGATTGAGGCGAATTCTGCGACATATTCTGCCGGAGAGAGGACTTTCACAAACTGGCCGTAAGAGAGCAGCTTGCGGGTAAAATCCAGCGTAGGATGGATATGATATGAAAAGTCTGAGTAGGCATCGTCTGCAATCTGGTATGAGGTTTGGCCTGCTACAGAGTCAGATGTATGTGAGGCGGCGACAGTGCGCACCTCCACCTGCGAAGAGTGCAGCGGCAGCGAGCGGAAATAATTGACATACTGCGAAGTGAAGACCCGCACAGTTACGTCCATCAGCGGAACGGTGTCATCTATGAGGACCCCGTAGTAGTCGCGGAAATAATCCTCCGGCACGGCGTCGCGGCTGCTGCCCAGAATCAGTTTGGCCACCTTGCGGGCATCAAACTCCTCATCGGTAACGACGCACTCCCCTATCCTGTCCAATCCATATACGCGGGCAGAAGAATCGGAAGGTTTCCAGGCCAGCATATACCAACGCTGCTCGCGCAACTTAAGGCAGAACGGATACACCACAGAGGCCACCGGTTGCGAATCGGGCTTGAAACTCTTGTGAACAAGACTTATCGCGCGATTCTGGCGCAGCGCCTGCAAGATTGTACCCAGCACCGCACCACCGGCAGAAGGGATATCCTCCAGCAAGATACGGTCTGAAAGTTCGCTTCCGCTGGATACCGCCTCGTTGATGCTGAGCGAGTTCAAAAGCAACCGCTTGACCTGCGACCTCTGGAGAGAATCCTCTTCAGCAATGCGGTAACGGAAATGGCCGTCAATGCGCGACACATCCAGAATGATACCAAACAGGCTCTCTATCTCACACTTGTAATTATAGAACGTCTTGCGCGAAATCTCAGGCTCGTGGTTGTCGTTATAAATGCAACTACGCCAACGGCGGTTAATCTCCTCGCGGGAGATGCCGTAAGAGCCCGCCTCATATATCAGATTCAACAGCCAGATATACCTGGCGACCAAATAAGATGTGCTGGTTTTCATAGAGTGATAATTTCTGAAACAAATCTACGAAAATTTTCTATGTGCCCCAAAATTTTACACACATAGAGCATCATCTTTGTCCCAGAAACAAAAACGTAAACGCCATGAAACTTATTATCGCACTCGCAATTATCGCAGCCTCGATAGTATTTGCTTCGCAAGACTAGGCTACGCCAGCTTACCGTTAGAGATATCGGTAAGTTCCTCTGTAATATCCTGCTGACGCTGCTTGTTGTAGGTCAACTGCAACTGTTGCAACAGATCCTGCGCATTGTCACTGGCAGTCTGCATAGCAATCATACGGCAGGCGTTCTCGCTGGCATTACTGCTGAGGAGAGTCGCATACATATCGGTACGCATAGCCAGCGGCAGCAGCTTCTGCACCACCTCCCTTTCAGAAGGCTCAACTATAACGTCATCGGCCAAAGGTTCCTGACCGTCAGAGACAACGGCGGCAGACGCCTTCAGCGGCAACCACGTATCATCCTCTATACTCTGCCTTGAGGCGCTGTAATAGTGCATATAGAGCAGCTCGACACGCGCAAAGCGACCCGCCACGAATCCATCAACAAAAAACTGCGCCAGAGAGGCCATATCGTCGTAAGATAGATTGTCGCCGGCAGAAACAAAATCGGAGTTGACATCGCGCCCGGCTTTGCGGGCCATCTTGGCCACCTTCTCACCCACCGGGAATACCGTCACTGGATTGCCAGCCGCCTCAACCCCGGCGATGCGGGCCTCCAAAGCCTTGAAGATATTGGAGTTATAGCTGCCGCAAAGAGCTGTGTTTGAAGAGAAAACCACAATTGCCACCCTTTTGGCAGAAGGTTGCGGAACCGCCAGAGATGAAGACGATGTTTTTTGCGACAGGCGCTGGAGAATCTCGTTAAGGGCACTCTTATAGGCATCCAGACCAGCGACCATCTTCTGCGCCTTGCGCAGCTTGGCCGATGCGACCATCTTCATCGCCTGAGTAATCTTGAGAGTACTCTTTACAGACGATATCCGGGCCTTTATCTCTTTGAGGGATGCCATACTAAGCAGTCGTTATGAATTGAGAATAGAAGAACATACAGCAGCAGCGGCGGCGCGGATAGCATCCTCCACCTCTGCGGTAAGCCCCTTGGTGCGGAGCGTTTCCAATGTATCGCCGGCCGACAGATGCTCCAGCAGAAGCCTCTCAAAATCGTGCACGCGGTCTATGGGGATATCCTTCATCAGCGCCTTGGTACCGCAATAGAGCACCGCCACCTGCTTCTCTACTGGCATCACGGCGTGCAGCGGCTGGATGAGCAGCTTGGTGTTCTTACGCCCCTTGTCAAGCGTCATCATAGAGATGGCATCCATATCGCTGCTGTATTTGCTGAACGCCTCCAGCTCGCGATACTGCGCCTGGTCTATCTTGAGTGTGCCGGCCACCTTCTTCATCGACTTTGTCTGGGCGTTACCGCCGACGCGGGAGACGGATATACCGACGTTGATTGCTGGACGGTTGCCCTGGTTGAAAAGGTCGGTCTCCAGGAAAATCTGTCCATCCGTGATGGAGATTACGTTGGTAGGGATATAGGCCGATACGTCACCCGCCTGAGTCTCTATAATGGGCAGGGCTGTGAGCGAACCGCCAGCCTTGACATGCCCCTTCATGCTCTCCGGCAGGTCGTTCATCATCTCAGCAACCTCCTGCTGCTCAATGATTTTAGCGGCG
This sequence comes from Bacteroidales bacterium, assembly GCA_017614715.1. GTDB lineage: Bacteria > Bacteroidota > Bacteroidia > Bacteroidales > UBA932 > Equibacterium. The sequence continues at coordinate 50,367 of JAGABI010000057.1, forward strand.
CGTTCAAGCAGACGGGAATGCAGGTAGAAGATATCGCCCGGATATGCCTCGCGGCCGGACGGGCGGCGCAAGATAAGCGAAACCTCTCGATATGCAACGGCCTGTTTTGAAAGGTCGTCATAGATTACCAGCGCGTGGCGTCCCGTGTCGCGGAAATACTCGCCCACGGCGGCGCCGGCAAACGGTGCGTAATAGCGCATAGCCGCAGAATCTCCGGCGGTTGCGGCAATCACCACGGTATAATCCATAGCCTTATGGGCGCGGAGCGTCTCCACTATGGTGGCCACTGTAGATGCCTTCTGGCCGATAGCTACATAGATGCAGTAAACCGGGTCGCCGTTCTCGTAACCGGCACGCTGGTTAATAATAGTATCAATTGCGATAGAGGTCTTGCCGGTCTGGCGGTCGCCGATAATTAGCTCACGCTGACCCCGGCCGATGGGAATCATGGAGTCAATCGCCTTGATGCCGGTCTGCAGCGGCTGGGTCACCGGCTGACGGAAAATCACGCCCGGCGCCTTGCGCTCCAGAGGCATCCGGAAGCTCTCTCCCGCAAGGGTTCCGCCACCGTCCAGGGGCTCTCCCAAGGGGGTGATTACCCTGCCCAGCATAGACTCGTTGACATCTATGGATGCCGTCCTGTAGGTGCGTTTGACAATATCGCCCTCCTTGACATTGGATGTGGAGCCAAGCAGCACAGCGCCCACATTGTCGGCCTCGAGGTTCATCACCACAGCCTTGCCGCCGTTCTCAAACTCGAGCAGTTCGCCCGCGCCGGCAGCGCCCAGGCCCCAGATATGAACCACGCCGTCGCTCACGCTGAGCACCTCCCCCACCTCTTCTGTCTTGGCGGTGAGGTCAATCTTGCGCAGCTCCTCGAGCAATACCTTGGATATCTCAGAAGGTCTAACGTTATCTTCCATACTCACTCTGTTTCGCAAATCGTTGTTATTCAAATATTAAATGATACGCTTGTTCTTCACCTCAAAGGCTTTTTTGAGGTCGCGTATCTGACGCGCTACGCTGGCGTCCAGGCGGCGGTCATCCACCTTATAGATGAAGCCGCCGATTATGGCGGGGTTTGTTGTAACCTCTATCTCCACGGTGTCGGCACCGGTATGTTCTTTGGTGAGGGCCTCCAGCTTTGCGAGTAACTGCTCAGAGGCTTCTTCCGCAACCGTAAGGCGGGCCGTGACAATGCCGCGTGCCTTTTTATAGATGGCCTGATATGACTTGAGGATGGTCCGCAGGCGCCCTTCGCGACGATGTTTTACAATAAGCTGCAAAAAATCGTCAAACGCAACGCAGCGACCCGGCACCGCCGCACGCAGCAGTTCCAGCTTCTTTGCAGAAGCCACCGGCGACGAGAGCACCTCTTCTAAAGGGCGCAGCGCCGCCAGCATGCTGCGGGAATCGCGGAAGCACTCTTCTTGCTGGCCGCGCTCCGCAGAATACTGCTCCAATGCAGTTCCGTACCGCTTAGCTATCAGTCCGCCATTCATATCACGTTACCCCCTTTCTGTCACAGCTTCATCGCCAAGAATCTCCTGCAGGGCCTCCTGCGCTTCTTTGTCGCTAAGCTGTCCGCGCAGCACCTTGGTGGCCATCTGCACGGCAATCATAGCGACCTCACCGCGGGCGCTCGCCAGAATCGCATCTTTCTCTTCCTGAGCCTGTTTCTTGGCCTCGGCAATGATGCGGGCCGCCTCTTCCTGCGCCGTTTCGCGGGCATCGCCCACTATCTTGTCGCGGCTTGCGGCGGCATCCTTGAGGATATTCACCTTCTCGCGCTCGGCATCGGCAATGATCTTCTCCCCCTCTGCCTCAAGTCCGGCAATGCGGACCTCGGCGGCCCTGGCTGCGTCGAGTTGCGTATCTATAAACTTCTCACGCTTCTCGACGGAGTCCAGAATCACCGGAAAGGCAAACTTTGCCAGGATGAAGAAGACCACCCCAAAGGCAATCGTCATCCAGAACAGCAAACCTCCTGATGGTGTCAGAAGTTCCATAGTCTGTCCTGCAGGGTATTAGAGCGCCATGAAGCAGACTACAACTGCAAAGAGGGATACACCATCGATGAGCGCTGCCACGATAATCATAGAGGTACGGATGTTACCGGCGCTCTCCGGCTGGCGGGCTATCGCCTCCATAGCCGATTTACCGATTTTACCGATGCCCCATGCGGCACCGAAAACGCACAATGCTGCACCAATTGCGGCAGCCATTTTTGCAAATTCCATAGTAACTGTTTTATTAATGGTTTATAAATAATCTCCTTTAATGTCCTTCCTGCGCCAGACCTATGAAGACCGACGACAGCATTGTAAATACATAAGCCTGCAGGAACGCCACCAGCAGTTCCAGACAGTTCATAAATATCATAAACAGCAGCGCCACCGCCGTCATAGAGCCGTTTACCGCCGCACCCATGTGCACCGTAACGAAAATTATGCAGCAGAGGCTGAGTATAATCGAGTGCCCAGCGAGGATGTTTGCGAAAAGACGCATCATCAGCGCGAACGGCTTGGTGAATATCCCGATAATCTCAATCAAAGGCATCAGGGGGATAGCCTTCAAAAAGACGGGGACATCCGGCCAGAATATCTCCTTAAAGTAGTGTTTACTGCCAAACAGATTCACCGCCAGCATAGTCATCACCGCCATGAACAGGGTGATTGTTATGTTGCCGGTGACATTGGCCCCAGCCGGGAAAATGGGTATCAGCCCCAGCAGGTTTGTGATAAAAATAAAGAAGAACGCAGTGAGCAGATACGGGGCGAACTTGCGCCATTTGCTCCCCACACAAGGTTTTATCACGCTGTCCAGGATAGAGCTTATGAGCCACTCAAGCAGTCCTGCAAGCCCCTTGGGGCAATAGTCAATCTCTTCTTTCTTCTTGTATGCGCGCGCCGCCACCAGGAAGAGAATCATCACCACCAGCAGCGAGAAAATCGCACCGCAGGCGGTCTTGGTAAGCGAGATATCTATCGGTCGCTTCTGCACGTCGCCGACATCCTCCACAATCTTGTCTTTGTATTTGCCCTCATGGGCGATGTAAAGCCCTTCGTAAACCGCACCTTCGTGGCAGATTTTATCGGAAGAGAACACATGCCATCCCGTTGAAGAGCGGACAATTACCGGCAGGGGGACAATTATGTCACGCCCCTTGAAAGAGGTTATGTGCCACTCATACGAGTCGGCCAGGTGCTCCATCACCATCTCTTTGGGGCTGAACTCACCGCCGTCACCATGCCCCGACGCAGAGAGCATCCGGGGTGCGGCCAGCGCCAGCAGGGCGGCTACTATGAATATGATGGTGCGCCTTGTCATCTCTCCGTACAAACTACAATAGTGTTGTTGTCCACCTTAACAAAGCCGGTCTCGACGGCATATTCCTGCATAACTCCATCCTGCTCGTAACGGACAGCTCCTTTATCCAGAGTGCTGATGAGGGGGGCGTGGTTGACGAGCACCTCAAACGCCCCCGCCCCTCCGGGAAGGAACACTTTGGCGACCTCGGCATCGACCATGCAACCGGTTGGAGTTATGATTTTAAGTTTCATCATTGTTTGGCGTCGGCAAGCATCTTTTCACCTTTGGCGATAACCTCTTCTATGGTGCCGGCATTCAGGAAGGCCTGCTCCGGCAGATGGTCAACTTCTCCGTCAAGGATCATCTTGAAGCCGCGCAGGCAATCTTCTATAGTAACCATCACGCCCGGCACTCCGGTAAACTTCTCCGCAACGGTGAAGGGCTGAGAGAGGAAGCGCTGCACGCGGCGGGCCCGGTTCACGGTGAGACGGTCCTCGTCGCTGAGCTCGTCCATACCCAGGATGGCGATTATGTCCTGCAGCTCCTTGAAGCGCTGCAATATCTGGATCACCCGCTGTGCAGTGCTGTAGTGCTCTTCTCCCACAATCTCGGGAGCGAGAATACGGGAGGTGGACTCAAGCGGGTCCACGGCCGGATAAATACCCAGCTCGGCAATCTTGCGGCTCAGCACGGTGGTCGCATCCAGATGGGAGAATGTGGTGGCCGGCGCGGGGTCGGTAAGGTCGTCGGCAGGGACATAGATAGCCTGTACCGATGTGATTGAACCGCTCTTGGTGGAGGTGATACGCTCCTGCATCTGACCCATCTCTGTGGCCAGCGTAGGCTGGTAACCCACCGCAGAGGGCATGCGCCCCAGAAGTGCAGACACCTCGCTGCCCGCCTGAGTAAAGCGGAATATGTTGTCCACAAAGAAAAGTATGTCACGCGGGCCGCTTGCAGAGGTGTCGTCGGCACCGTCGCGGAAAGATTCAGCCACCGTAAGGCCGCTTAACGCCACCGACAGACGCGCTCCCGGGGGCTCGCTCATCTGCCCGAAGATAAGGGTCGCCTGGCTCTTTGCAAGCTCCTCCTTATCCACCTTGCTCAGGTCCCATTTGCCCTCTTCCATCCCTTTTACAAACTCGTCGCCATAACGGATAACGCCCGACTCAATCATCTCTCGCAGCAGGTCGTTACCCTCGCGGGTACGCTCGCCCACACCGGCAAACACGCTGTAGCCGTGGTGTTTCTTGGCGATGTTGTTGATGAGCTCCATGATGAGCACCGTCTTGCCCACTCCGGCGCCACCGAAGAGTCCGATCTTACCGCCCTTGACGTAGGGCTCCAGCAGGTCGATAACCTTAATTCCGGTGTAAAGCACCTCCTGACTGGTGGTAAGGGTGTCGAATGGCGGCGGGTCGCGGTGGATGGGGACAGCCGAACTGCGGTCCAGAGCCTCCATGCCGTCGATCTCGTCTCCAGTGACGTTCATGAGGCGCCCCTTGATCTGCTTGCCGACCGGCATGGTGATGGATGCCCCCGCGCTTATGACCTCCATACCGCGGTAAAGACCGTCGGTAGAGTCCATTGCGATGCAGCGGACGGTATTTTCACCTATGTGCTGCTGTACCTCGATGGTGAGGTCGCGACCGTCCGGGCGGCGGACCGTCATTGCATGATGAATCGCCGGGAGATCCTCCTCCCTGATACCCGCCTCGAACGAAACGTCGATAACCGGGCCGATGATTTGTGATATATATCCTTTTGTCATAATCTATCGCTATGCCTGTCGCCCTTCGGGCTCAAAATTTCCAAATAAGCCGTACAAATGGGCATCGATGATATTCGTAATTTCAAAAAAGTCCTCCGGGCGCTCCACAAAATCCAGCCGGTCTGCATCAATGGTTATCACTTTGCCCTTGTAGCTCGCAATCCACTTCTCGTAGAGGTCGTTGAGACCCTGGAGGTACTCCAGGCTCATCCCCTGCTCATATTCACGGCCGCGCTTCTGTATCTGCCCAACCAGGTGCGGCACACTGCATCGCAGGTAAATCAGCAGATCTGGCAGGCGCACCAGGCGCATCATCACGTGGAACAGCTCCATATATGCCTTATAATCGCGCTCGGAGATGTTCCCCATCGCCCGGTTGTTCTCCACAAAAATGTTCACACCCTCCATCACCGTCCGGTCCTGGATAATGGTATCCTCGCTCTCGGAGATGTCCAGCAAATCCTTGAAGCGCTGCGTTAAGAAATACACCTCCAGATTGAACGACCAGCGCTGGATGTCCTTGTAATAATCTTCCAGATAGGGGTTGTAGGTCACGGCCTCGTATTGCGGCGTCCACCCGTAATGTTCCGAGAGCATCCGCGTGAGCGTTGTCTTTCCGCTGCCTATGTTTCCCGCTATCCCTATATGCATCGCCCTGTCTAACTAATTTTCACCCGAAGGCTCCGCCAGGTTTCCTCCGCCGAGCTCGCCGGTGGGCTCGTAGTCAAACTCGTCCTCCATCTCTTCTTCCGGCTCGCTCCAGTCGAAGCATCCGCCGATTCCGTCGTCAAACCAGGCTTTGTATTTCATATAGCCCTGGGCATTGTTGTGGGCCATCTCCGCTATCTTTTCGCTCCCCTCTTTCACCTTTTTTGCCGGAATGCCGGCGTAGATGCCGGGCTCCAGCACCTGATTGCTGAGCACTACGGCACCGGCCGCAATAATCGTGTTGTCGGGAATCACGGCGTTGTCCATCAGTATGGCGCCCATCCCCACCAGCACATTGTTGCCCACCTTGGCACCGTGGATAACGGCGTTGTGGCCCACGGAGACATCGTTCCCGATCTCCACCACACTGCGCTTGTGCAGAGTGTGCAACACCGCGCCGTCCTGTATGTTCACCCGGTCGCCCATGATGATTGGATTCACATCGCCACGCAGCACCGCGCTGTACCAGATGCTGCAATCGTCACCCATCTTTACATCACCGATAATGGCGGCATTCTCTGCCAAAAAGCATCTGCGCCCGATTACCGGCTTCACGCCATTCAGTTCCCTGACTATCGCCATAAATTCTTTGAGATTTTACAACCTACAAATATACTAATTCTTTCGGAAATATCTTGCCCTCCGATGAGTAGCCTGCGGATCCTGATGCGTGGCAGATACACATCTGATTATCAGCCTTTTCCAACATCTTGCTTGTGTAAAAATGCACAAGCGACATGCAGCAATATGCTGGATATCAAAGCTTTGGGTGCCGCGGAACAATTCCGGAATCCTCGTGCCGGTCCTAAACTGTTTGTATCCTATGTTAAAAAAAGACTATATTTACAAGACCAAACAATAATTCTGATGCTCCGAAAACTACGCATAACACTTGGCATATTATTCTTTACAGGGATAACGCTGCTGCTCCTGGACTTTACCGGGGCGCTGCACTGCTGGCTGGGGTGGATGGCAAAAATCCAGTTCCTCCCCGCGGTAATGGCGCTTAACGTGGCGGTAATCGCCGCCCTGGTGCTGGTCACCCTCATTTTTGGCCGCATATATTGCTCCTTAATCTGCCCCCTGGGCATATTCCAGGACTGCATTGCCCACATGGGCGCAGCCAGCAAGCGTCGTCACAATAACAACAAGCCATACAGCTGGAGCCCGGAAAAGAGGTGGCTCAGATACATTGTCTGGGTATTGTTCGTAGCGGCGCTAGTTATCGGCATAAATGCGATAGTGGCCCTGCTGGCCCCCTACAGTGCATGGGGCCGCATTGTGCAGAACCTTTTACAACCGATAGTCCTCCTGGGCAACAACCTGCTTGCCGTTATCGCAGAGCACACCGGCAGCTACGCTTTTTACAGCCGCGAGGTTTGGATCCGCAGCCTGCCGACCTTTATCATTGCTGCCGTGACCCTGATAGTCCTGATTATACTCGCGTGGCGCGGCGGCCGCACCTATTGCAATACTATCTGCCCGGTAGGCACAACACTCAGCTTTTTCTCCCGCTTTGCGATGTTCCGTCCGGTGATTGACGCCGACAAGTGTCGCAACTGCAAAAAGTGCGAGCACGACTGCAAGGCATCGTGCATAAATATTGCGAAGCATAAGATAGATTATTCCCGCTGCGTGGACTGCTTCAACTGCTTGGAAGATTGTCAGTTCGATGCTCTGAAATACCGCTTTGCCTGGGGTCGCGCCAACACCGCCAAAAAGACGGACACGCCCCAAGTCAAAGGGCAGAACACCCGGCGCGCGTTCATTACCGGTGCGGCTTTGGCTGCGGGCAGCATTGCCCTCAATGCCCAGAAGAAAAAGACCGACGGCGGGTTGGCGCAACTGCTGGACAAGAAGGCGCCGGAGCGCGAAGTTCCCATAACCCCTCCTGGGTCAAAGAGCATCAAAGACTTTTACCAACACTGCACCGCCTGCCAGCTCTGCGTGGCCTCCTGTCCGAACAACGTGCTACGGCCAAGCGCCTCCCTGGAGCATCTGATGCAGCCTGAGATGTCGTTTGAACGCGGTTACTGTAGGCCCGAGTGCACCCGCTGCAGCGAGGTCTGCCCCACCGGGGCCATCAGCAAGATATCTCGCGAAGAGAAGACCAGTTATCATGTCGGGCTGGCCAGCGTAAACCGCGAGCTTTGCGTGGCAGAGAATGGCGTCAGCTGCGGCAATTGCGCCCGCCAGTGTCCTGCAGGTGCCATCGAGATGGTCTCAAATGGAGAAGGGCGGCATCCCGTCGTGAACGAAAACCTTTGCATTGGCTGCGGCGCCTGCGAGAATCTCTGCCCGGTGCGCCCGCTGAGCGCCATCACCGTAAACGGCCGGCATAACCACATAAATGATCAATCGTATGGACAGAAGAGACTTCATAAAGATATCCGGCGCAGCCGCAATCGGAGCCGCCGCAGGATGCGCCCCGATAAAGAAAGATAGTTCCGCTGGCGACTCAGCTCAGATGGAATATCGCATCAACCCGGCCACCGGCGACAAAGTATCGCTGCTGGGGTTCGGATGTATGCGCTGGCCCATGATAGATAAGGACGGCGTTCAGGTAATTGACCAGGAGGCGGTTAACGAGATGGTAGATTATGCACTGGAGCATGGCGTCAATTATTTCGACACCTCCCCCGCCTATCTGCAGGGGCAGTCAGAGAAGGCCGCAGGCATCGCCCTGAGCCGCCATCCCCGCGACAGCTACTTCATAGCCACCAAACTCTCAAACTTCGGTGACTTTGACAAGGCGGCGTCGCTCAAGATGTACCGCGACTCTTTTGAGCAGCTCAAAACCGATTATTTTGACTATTACCTGCTGCACAACATAGGCCGCAGCATGGAGCAGTTCAACGACCGTTATGTGAACAACGGCCTTATAGATTTTGTCAAGGCAGAGCGCGAAGCGGGCCGCATCCGCAACCTAGGCTTCTCTTTCCACGGCATACGGGAGATGTTTGACCACTTCCTCAAGATGCACGACAACGGCGAGATTCATTGGGATTTCTGCCAGATTCAGCTCAATTACAAGGACTGGACGCACGCCGACCCCAAGCGCAACGTCAATGCCGATTACCTTTACGCCGAGCTTGACAAACGCGAGATACCGATGGTGATAATGGAGCCCCTGCTGGGCGGACGCCTCGCCAATGTGCCCGAAGGCATCGCAAAGCAGATGAAGGAGCGCGAACCAGACAAATCGCTGGCTTCCTGGGCATTCCGCTTCTGCGGCAGTTTCCCGCGCGTGCTGTGCATCCTCAGCGGCATGACCTCCATGGACCCGCTGCTGGACAACCTCGACACCTTCACCCACTTCAAGCCGCTGAGCGACGAGGAGCTGGATTTCCTGGAGCGGATGGCAAAATGGATGGAAGATTACCCCATCGTGAACTGCAACTATTGCAACTACTGCATGCCTTGCCCCTGGGGCGTGGACATCCCCAGCATCTTCCGCCACTACAACGACTCTGTTACAGAGGGGCGCTACCCGCAGACACAGGAGCAGAAGGACTACAAGAAACTCAAACGAGCCTATCTGGTGAGCTACGACCGCGCCGTGGAAACCATCCGCCAGGCCGACCATTGCATCGGCTGCCACGACTGCCTGGGCCACTGCCCCCAGGGGATCTCCATCCCCCGCGAGCTGCGGCGCATTTCACGTTACATAGAATCTCTCAAACAAGACACATTATAACTTAAAAATCAAATAATTATGGCATCATTAGTTTACATTGTAGGCGTAGTCCTCTCTATTATTGCCGTTCTGGATATCTTCAAGAAACCCATCTCTCTGGTCGGCAAGATAATTTGCGCTGTGTTAGTGCTTGCTACAAGCTGGATAGGGCTTGCAGTCTACTTCCTTTTTGCGAGGGACCGCATCACTTCATGGTTCAAATAAGAGAGAAATCTATCTCCTGAACAGGGCGCAAGTTACGGCGGTGGCGATGGCGACGTTGAGCGACTCGCTGCCGGCGGCATTGCGCGGATATGGCGGAATAAAGAGCCTGGATGTGACTTTAGAAGCCATCTCAGCCCCGATTCCGTTGGATTCAGAACCCATAACAATCAGACCCTCCGGCAGGAGAGCCTCAGAATAGATATCGCGGCCGTCCAGGAATGTGCCGTACACCGGCATCCCGGCAGCCAGAAACCGCCCTGCAACCGAGGGCAGGTCACAGTATATCACCTTGCGGCGGAAAATCGCCCCCATGGTAGCCTGAACTGTCTTGGGGTTATACAATTCTACAGTATCTGTTGATGCAAAAATCGCATCGATGCCAAACCAGTCGGCAATACGGACTATCGTACCAAGATTGCCGGGATCGCGCACAGAATCGAGCGCCAGGCACAGCGGGCGGGAAGCTATCAGGGAATCGATTTCTGCATCAGTAGGGACCGCGGGCATCCGCACCACAGCCAGCGCCGGGGATGGCGAATTCAGTTGCGAAATGCGCCCCATGGCCTCGTCGCCGATATCTTCTATACGATATACCTCCTCCACCGCGAATCCGCTTGCAAGGGCCTCGGCAACCATCTTCTCCCCCTCCACCACAAACAGGCCGCTAAGTTCGCGCTGCTTTTTGCTGCCCAGCGCGCGCACCCTTTTGATATCTGCCTTTGAAATCATATGCGACAGTGGTTTCGCATCAACTTTTTTCCTTATTAAACGAGCGATAGGCGGGATGCGAAACCTATACCTGTCGCACCTATATTTGTCCCCATCCCTATATCCCTTCCCCAGGGAAGGGACTTTTCTTTCCAACAATACGCAAAATTAACTATTTTTGCATAATATAGTAACAATGAAAGGGTTCAAAAAGATATATCGCCTGGCGGCAGCTGCACTTATGATAGCGGCGGTTACTGCGTGCTCCGGTTTAAAAAAGCTGGAGAAGGGGCAGTATATCCTCACCAAGAACCACGTCATCGTTACCAACTCCAAAACGTATCCCAGCAGCGACCTTACCCCCTATATCAAGCAGAGCGAAACCCCGAGCCTTCTGGGCATCCGCTCGCCGTTTGAAGCGCCGGTGGTGATGGACCTTGGCACTATAGAGGCCAGTAAAGACGGTATGCTCCGCCATCTGGAATACAAGGGGTACTACAACTCCTCAGTTGACACGATTATCTCCCGGCGGGGGCGCCACAAGGCCATCGTAAACTATCTGGTCAAGTTGGGCAAACAATACCCCATCCAGAAGCTGGAGTATTTTGTGGCCGATTCCGCCATCAGCGAGATAATGGCTGCCGACTCCGCTTCGCGCACCATCCACACCGGGGAGATTCTCTCCGAGCAGAGCCTGGAGGCCGAGGCAACCCGCATCGCCACCCTCCTGCGTGGCAAAGGCTACTACAGCTTCACCAAGAACTATATGTTCAACTTTGCCGACACATTGTCGGTGCCCGATTCCGCCCTGCTGCGGGTGGAGCTGCGCAACTATACCCGTAACGAGTCGCCCTCGATGGCCCGGAATCTCAAGAAGCACACTATCCGGTATGTAAGTTATGAGCTGCCGCGCAATATGAAGGTACGCCTCGACTTTCTTGATAACCTGAACCTGCTCAAGAGCGGAATGACCTACAGCGAGGACCTGATCAACACCACATACCAGCGCTTTGCCAGCAACCGGTGTTTCAACACCGTGAACATCAGCCTCAACCCTGTGGACACCACGGGCGACGTGGATTGCGTTATAGCGCTCACCCCCTCACGGCCGCAGAACTTCGAGGTCAATATGGATGCCTCCACCAACTCTGCGGGCCTGATAGGTATCACGCCGTCGTTCACTTACAACCACTTCAACATATTCCACGGCGGAGAGGTGCTCAGCCTCGGTTTCCGCGGCAACTTCCAGTTCAAGTTCAACGACAACACCCACAGCAACGAGTTTGCGATAACCACCAGTCTGAGGTTCCCAAAACTGCTGCTGTTGCCCTTTATAAAGAGCACCACCCCCAACCTCCCCTCTACAGACTTCTCGCTGGCATATAATTACCAGAACCGCCCGGAATATACCCGTAACATCTTCTCCGGTTCATACGGTTATTCATGGAGTTCCGCACGCAACCTCCGGTTCTCCGTAAAGGTGCCCAACGTGAGCATCATCAAGATTTTCAACATCGACCCCGATTTCTATTCCAACCTGAACAGCAGTTACCTGCAGTACCTCTATCAAGACCACTTTGATATGGGTACCAATGCGTCTGTATATTACACTTCAAACACAAACGTCAATCCCACCGTAAGCTACTTCTACCTTCGCGGTGATCTGGCATCTTCTGGCCTTGGACTCAGCCTGCTCAACAGTTATTTGGATGTGAACCGGCGCGGACAGCATATCATCTGGGGGATCCCCTATTCGCAGTATGTCCGCACTCAGGTAACCGCTGTGGGGACGCTCCGCTTTGGCCGCGACAACAAAATGGCCCTTGCCGCCAGGTTCATGGGGGGTGTGGGTTATGCATACGGCAACTCCCTGTTCTCCATGCCAATGGAGCAGATGTTCTACGCCGGTGGCGCCAGCTCAATGCGCGGCTGGCAGTCCCGCTGCATAGGCCCCGGCCTCTCGCAGCTTGACAAATCCTTTGCGATATACAACCAGGTCGGTGACATGCGCCTGGAGACCAACCTTGAGTTCCGTTTCCCTCTGGTGTGGAAGATTAACGGCGCCCTCTTCACAGATATAGGCAACATCTGGAACCTCCCCAAAAGAGAGGGCTTTTCAGATGAAGAATACGATCTCTCCGTATTCTCCCTTAAAAACCTGCCCCAATCCATCGGCATGAACTGGGGGCTGGGCGCCCGCCTCGACTTTGGTTTGCTGCTGATCCGCGTTGACTGGGGCATCAAAGGTTATGACCCCGCCCTGCAGCGGTGGCTTGCCCCCCGCGAGTGGTTCTCCAGCAACGGCTCAGCTATACATCTCGGTATCGGATATCCATTCTAAAACATAAAACATTAAGATATGAACTTTATAATCGAAACTTCCGCCCGTCATTTACATGTAACACAGGAAACCCTGGAAATCCTCTTTGGTGCTGGTGCACAGCTAGAATTCAAGAAAGCCCTTTCCCAGCCCGGCCAGTTTGCCACAAACCAGAAGGTTGAGGTAGTAGGCCCCAAATCCAGCCTCAAGATGTCCATTCTCGGACCTGTACGCCCCGAGAACCAGGTAGAAGTTTCATTTACCGATGCCCGCACCCTGGGCATCACGGCTCCGGTGCGCGAAAGCGCCGATGTGAGCGGCAGCGCCCCCTGCAAGTTAATCGGCCCCTGCGGTGAAGTAGATCTTAAAGAGGGTGTAATCGTTGCAAAACGCCATATCCACATGACCCCCGAGGATGCAGAGGCATTCGGCGTCACCAACGGCCAGATTGTCAACGTAGAGGTTGAGCAGGAAACCGGCCGCAAGATAATCTTTGGCGACACAGTGGTCCGCGTCAGCAAGAAATACGCCCTGGCCATGCACATCGACACCGACGAAGCCAACGCCGCCGCCTGCAGCTGCGGCGAAATCACCGGCCGGATAGTTTAAACCGGCAAGCTCAAGGCTCTTTTTACAATCTGCTTCTGGTGTCGGCTCCGGCACCTGTTCCACGGTATTTGCTCTTTGCGGTGTTGAATTTGTAGCGCAGGGAGAATTTGATTTTCTGGCTATCCATCCGGTTTGTCTGCATAATGGTGTGGCTGCCAAAGTCTGAGTCAACGTCAAAGTGAGCCATTCCCGCCAAGTCGCGACCTTCAAGACGCAGCACCAGCGAACCATCTTTGAGCAGGGTCTTCTGCACGGCTGCGGTAATGTCGCAGTACCAGTTGCGCAGATACAGGTTCTGTGTGTAACCCGGGGTAGTTACCGTTCCGCCCAGTTCCAACTGCCATCCCCCCTTGAGCGCAAACGTGTTGAAAAGCTGCACCTGGCCGATGGGCTTGTTGTTGAAAGTGGTCTTTCTGACTCCGCTTGCCTCGCGCGGATCGGGAGCGTTTATAGTAAGCCACTGGGGTTGCAAGGCAAAGGTGTAGTTCATTGTCCAGATGCCGATTGTGGGAGTCAGGTTGACAAAGGCTCCCAGCGACCTGTATGGAGTGTCGAGGTTCCTGGGTTTTACCAGCACAACCCCCTCATCGTTATAGGGGGCCGACCATACCACGATGGCATCGTCCGTGCGGGAATATTCAAGGCCGGCAGTGATGAAACTCCATACCGCCATAAAGCTCAGGTCGTGCGACAACTCAGGCTGCAGCTGAGCGTTGCCACTCTGCCACAGGTAGCGGCTGTTGTAGCGCACCACTCCCGATAGGTTATTGTAATCGGGCCGCCTGGTCTTTTTGCTGTAGTTGAGCATAAGCTGTACAGGGCCCGCTGCACCAGCATACGAGAATGAGGGGAACCAGTTGCCATAATTACGGGGGATATCGTTCTCTGGGTGGAGTTCGTCACGATAGTAGTAATTGACATATTCGTAGCGGATGCCGGCGCTGAACATACCCACATTGGGCAGCATGAAGCCGTAATTGGCAAAACCCGAATAAATATTTTCGGTAACCAGAGCCTTCGATGCCGGAATATCGACGCCCGATATGTAATACTCGTCCCTTCGGCGGGAGAATGTCTCCTCTGTACCCGCCTCCAGCTGCCCCAGCCAAATCGGATATGTGAGTACCGCCTTGGCGGCATACATACGGCCCGCATTCTCGCTGTCGGAGATTATTCGTGCATCTTCGCTCATTTCGCTTACCTCTTCAGATAAAGATGTCGATGAGGCGCCGTTGCCGTAATAATCAAAGTTCACATCCACCCCCAGTTTATCTGCAATCATGCCGTTGTAATAGAGGTTTGCGCCAACGTTGTAACAAGGTTTGCCCCCTACGTGGTCGTTGGAGACAGTTGTCAGGCGGTCTATGAGCGTTCCGTTTTCATAAACATTGTCATGTATGGTGGTGATATCGTCAATCTGCAGCTGACGGCCCCACTCCACTTTACCGCCGGCAAAGTGATTGTCTGCAATCTGCCAGTTGACGCCGGCATTGCCGTAAACGCTCCTGCCAAAATAAACCGCCTCCATGTCGCCCTTGTTCTCGAACAGCCAGTCACCGCCCGATTCGGTCCTGCCGAAAGAGGCCTTTTCCAGATCACTCAGCTGGCGGGCGGTACTCCGGTCATAGTTCACCCCGGCAAATATATCCACCCCTCCGGTACGGTAATTCATGTTGAGGGCGCCGCTATAGTTGTTGCCCGTTGCCCAGCGCAGCGACTGCGCGTCAGACGCGTTCAGATTGAATCCGAAGCCATCGCCCTGACGCCTAATGGTGCGGATGCGGACCACTGAACGCACCGTGGCGTCGTACTTCGCGCTGGGATTGGTGATCACCTCGATGCTCTGGATTTCGTTGCTCTGGAGGCGGTCCAGCTCGCTGCTGTCGGTGACCTTATGGCCATTGATGTATATCTGCGGAGCTCCCTTCCCTATCACCTCAATGCCATTGGAGCTCTTGACAATGCCCGGTGTCTTTTCCAGTACATCCCTGGCGCTGCCGGCATTCTCCAGCACCGAGCCGCGGACGCCAGTCTGAATGCCCTCGCCCGTCAGCTTGGTCTTGGGCATGATGGCGGTTGCCACCGCGCTCTGCAGCAGGGTCGCATCTTCACTGAGGGTAATCAGCGCACCGTCCACAGGCGTCATGAATACCGTCTGGTAACCGAGCATGGCCACCATCATTATCCCGTCATTCTCTTTGGTAACAATATTGAAAGAGCCGTCCTCCTGGGTCACGCTACCGCAAATCACCGTAGAATCGGCCTTAGAGAGTACCGCCACGTTGGCGTAAGCCACCGGTTCGCCTTGGGCGTCAACAACTTTTCCACTCCAGTCATTCTTTGCACTTGCGCTAATCGCAACCATAATCATCATCAATACTACAACAAATTTTTTCATCTCTATGTCCTTAAACAATTACTTTATGCCGCAAAGATATATAAATTTTTTAATACCTTGCAATACATAGTACCAAAATAATTATAATATTATTGAAGACGAAATACCGCCTTCTGCCTATAAGACGCAAAACAGCTCTAGATTATTGGAAAAGAATATGAAATATTTTGAGAGCAGAATATTATTACAACTGCCTCAAAGCACGGGCCAGCTGATCTGGACAACTGGTTCCCCTGCCCTTGCAGTCAATACCCTCTAACCTCGCAATCACATCTGCCACCTTCATCCCCTCACAAAGCCTGGCGACGCCTTGAGTATTGCCGTGGCATCCTTCGGTATACTGAATTCTGCGAATGATATCATCCTCAATCTCGATGTCAATCTGTTTAGAACACACCCTGTCACAAGTAGCGAAAGAAGCTCTTCGGATCCCGCCTTCCTTGGTGTCACTGAGTTTTGTTACGTCGTACATCCTTTTGATGTTATTGAAAAATTCCATCTATCGACTCAAATTATACTGCGAATTTAAGCAAAGAAATACAAAATAACCGACTGCTCAAATAAAGACTCGCCACAGATGTCATTCAACTGGTTAGTGTAACTAACCTCTTCAAAAAAGAAGCGCCAGACGGCAAACCAAGCGATTATTCATCGTATTCGAAATC
>JAGABI010000058.1 GCA_017614715.1 Bacteroidales bacterium
GCAGCGGAGCGAAGCGAGAGAAGCTACGCAGCAAGCAAGCCGCCGTAGCGGAGCAGCAAAAGGCATTGCGCCAAAACGTGAGCCAGATTACGGCGATTCCCGGCGCATTCTGGCAGAGAAACTGGAGAAGCGGCCGGAACCCGAACTCTTCGAGTTCGATCCTAACACCGTAACCAAAGCCGAGCTCATGCGACTCGGTTTCAGCGAGAGGCAGGCTCAAGTGATAGAGAACTACCGCACCAAGGGCGGCAAGTACAACAAGCCGCGCGACTTTGCAAAGATGTATGTGGTAGACAGCGCCCATTTTGCCCGTTTGGAGCCATATATCCGCATCCAGAAGATCAACCTTAACACTGCTGACAGCCTGCAACTGGTTTCGCTCAGGGGCATAGGGCCCTATTATGCCCATAAGATCCTGGAATACCGCTCCAGGCTGGGCGGTGTATTTACCAGTAAGACTCAGTTGCAGGAGATTGAGGGGATTGATGCCGACCGGTTGAGTGGTTTTGAGGAGGGTGTGGAGGTAAAACCCGCCAGGCCGCGATATACTCTGTGGACAGCAACCAAAAGCGAACTTGCGGCGCATCCATATATTGGCAATTATGTCGCCAAAGGTATTCTCCGTTACAAGTCAGTAGCCGATACAACCCTTTGGACCCTTTCCGCTCTGGTAGAAAACGGAGTGCTCACAACAGATGCCGCCGCCCGACTGGAGTATCTGGATACCAGGCCATGACAGCCTTGGTTAATTTATTTGGCCGCAGGCAGCGATACCACGAACGAGGCACCTCCCAAACGCTCTGAGCGCTCGTAGTGAATAGAGCCGCCGTTCTGTTCAAAGATATCTTTGCAGATGGCCAGACCCAGTCCGCTGCCACCCACCTTGGTGGTAAAGTTGGGGCTGAATAGCCTTGGAATGAACTCATCTTTGACTCCGCTGCCGTCATCCTCCACGCTTATCCGGTAACTGCCGCCATTGCTGCTGAGGGTGATGAGCACGTTGCCTCCGTTGTCATCTATAGCCTGGATGGCGTTGCCGATGATGTTCATGAAGGCGCGGATAATCTGTTGCCTGTGGATGTTTGCAGGGGCAGAATCAAGATCGGTATCCAACTGAACCGATACTCCTGCAGAGGATGCGTAGAGCGATACTTCTTCTTTGAGAATCGCCACCAGGTCTTCTCTGGTCGTGGCCTCGTCCGCAAGCAGTTTGGAGAGAGTGGAGAAGTCCGATGCGGTTCGCGACAGTATCTCTATCTGTTCCAGCAGCGAGCGGCTCACCTCGTCGAACTTGGCCTCCCAGCGTGGGTCGTTCTCTTTCTTGAGCTTTTGCAGCAGCTGAATGTTCAGCTGCATCGGAGTCAGGGGGTTCTTGATTTCGTGGGCAATCTGGCGGGCCATCTCCTTCCATGCGGTCTCGCGCTCCGTGCGCGCAAGGCGGCGGGTGCTTTCGTCCAGTTCGTCCACCATCCTGTTATATGCCGTCACAAGCATGCCAAGCTCATCTTTACCCTCCCGGTATTCGAGATGCTCTTTATTGCTGCTCCCCGGGAGGCGCTCCATCTTGCTGCGGATCTGCGAAAGCGGCTTGGATATGGAGTTGGCCAGCATAAGGCTTATCAGCACGCTGGCTATTAGGATAATCAGGTAGAGATTCACGATGCTGGCAATAATCATCGTTCCCTCTTCCTGGAACTGTGACTGACCAGTGACATAAGGTATGTTGGCAATGGCCACCATGTCGCCGTCTATATTGAACAGCGGGGCGTAAATAGACTGGAAAGAATTGCCGGCGATGCTCTCCTGGCCAATATAGTTCATGTAGTTCTCCTCCACTATCGCCCTGTAGGCGGCGTGGTTCATCCGTGTGCCGATGATGGACTGGTTGTAGAGCTCCGGCTGGGTAGAGCATACCAGAACGCCGTGGTTGTCGTAAACATTTATCTCATTTGCAGTGTTGTTGGAGATGGATTTCATCGCCTCCTGCAACTGCGGCGTATTGATGTCTGTATAGCGGAGGGCGTACTGGCAGTAGTCGGAGAGGGTAGATTGAACAATCTCCATATTCCTGGTCATATTGCGCTCGTTTGCCGTCCTGTTCCGGTTTATAGTGAACACAATGGTTCCGGCACCGACGCAGGCGAGGGCGAGGAGGGTTGTGAGCAGCATCAGCGAGGTAATCCGCCGCTTGTAGGAGTTCCGCGGCATGGAGAGCAGGGTGCTTTTGCGCAGCCTTGTGGTGAAAGGTATGATTATCAGGCCGAACAGCAGCAACAGGTAAGAGAAGAGAATCAGATGCCGGAGCAATCCGGGTATCGGCCGGCAGATAATCACAATGTCATCATCAGAGACCTTGTTGATAAACATCATGGTCCTCCCTTTGCGCTGGATGTGGTAGCCCGGCTTGTAATTGTCGGGGACTATGTTAGTGGGGAAAGATTCGCGTCCGGAGTAAGTTACGAGCCTGCCCGAGGAGTATTTAGCATATGAGTAATAGCCGGGAAGGGTAAGCTCCGGCGATTGCTTGAACAGGATGGTGGACATATTGGTCCCCTTGTCGGAGACAAATCGCGACGTGATCTCTATATACAGGTTGGTGCTCTCAAGGGTGTCAAAGTTCACATAGGTGAAAACCCCCAGGTATGAGGTCTGCCCGTTGAAGTTGTTCATGAAGAAGAAGCTGGAGCCGGGATTCAGGGGGATGCCGTATTTGCGCAGCTCGTCGCTATAGAAACCCATACAACCCACCGCAGGGGTATTGCGGTCAATTATCATCTGCGTGGTGCTGTTGCAGGTGGTCACTGATAGGTTGTACTTTGAAGAGAAGCTGCGGAACATATAACGCTCCAGGATTCGGTTACGGATAATATCGCTTCCGCCGTCCGGCCAGAAACTCAGGATGGCTATCAGCTGGTCGCTCTTCAATCCGGGCTCAATCATCCTCAGCTGCATCTCCAGCGAAAGGTCACGGTCCAGCGAGAGGCGGTCGGTCCAGACCTTGTTGCTGTTGTACTCTTTGGAGAGGCTTGTGGTGTATATGGTAAGCACCGTGTAGAGAGAAATCACGGCAATGTAGACAATTATGAACCGCCACCCGAACACATTTGGCCGCCGCCGGCCGGTTATTGCGGTGATGCACAGTTGTATGGAGTGCAGCAGGGCCAGGAACAACAAGCCAAACGACACCAGGCTTATTATGGAGTAGATGCTGATGCGGCTTATGTCGGCCAGGTTGAAGGAGATGTTGGAGTTGTACACCACAGAGCGGAGGGCATAGTTGATGTAGAACGCCAGCAGCAGTGTTACGGCAATACAGGCGGCGGCGCACAGGATGCGCCGTTCCCGTCTCAGGTGGCGGTACCATTTGATCAGCGGAACCCGCATCAGGAACAGCCCCATCGACATCAGGAAGATGTAGCAGTTTATTGTCAGCAGGCTTGCCAGGGAGTCCAGGACATTACTGCCGGCATAAGTAAGGGGGGAGAATATGGGACTGGAAGGGTCGCATTTATGGGCCAGGAATCTTGCCCAGACCGCCAGCAGGGTTATAATCAGAAGATATGTCCAGAACGATTGTTTGCTGCGCGAGCCCAGATGCATCAGGAATGCGGCCGCCACCAGCAGCAGAATCACAATCCATAGCGGGGTGTAATTGCCATAGCTGTAGTGTGAGCTGGAGGTCTCCACAATGGAGAAGAGGGGTGTGCCTGCATTGCTGTGGACAATCGCCCCTGCATCAGTCATCAGGGGTGCGGCTGTATATTTACTGTCTATCTTAAGCTGCGGATTCAGGCAGTTGGCATAATTGAGGCTCTCCTGGGAGTAGTCGCTCTTAATAAGCAGGGCAGAAATCAGCCGGTCGTTCCCGTCGCTGTAAGACTTCAGGAAATACCACCCGGATCCGAGGTTTACATAACTTTCACCGTCGTTGATATATGCCAGTGGCGCCAGGTTTGCGGCACTCGCGCCGTAGAGATGATGCAGGGTGTAAAAAGAGTGGTCTGCCCTGATGGCATCGTTGCTGATGGGGAACTGGTTTATCCAGCAGTGGAGGGTATCGTTCTTATAGTGGTAAATCACCATATCCTCCGGGAGGTCGGCCTCATCGCGGAGTTCCGCCTGACCGGAGAGCACGGCGTCGGAATACCGGTCAAGAATCCGCTCGCGCTGTTTGAGGTTGCGCTCAGCTTTCACCGCCTCGGCCTGAATCTTATGAATCGGGTCGGCTTTTATGAAAGAAGCGGCAAAAATCACCGCCGCTATAACTGCCAGCGCTATGACACTATATAAGAACGGCTTCTTCATTCATGGTGATAGGGTTCGCCCTTGATTATGGTGAAAATGCGGTAGAGCTGTTCAAGGAAAATCACCCTGCAGAGCTGGTGCGAAAAGGTCATCTTTGACAGAGAAACCATCTCGTCGGCGCGCTCGTAAACCGCTTTGCCAAAACCGTAACTCCCCCCTATGACAAAGGTAATATCTCTGGGACTATATAAAAATTTTTTCTCCAGATGGTGAGCCCACTCAACCGAGGTGAATGTCTGTCCGTGTTCGTCAAGCAGGATGAGGAGGTCTGAGGCAGATACGTTTTTCAAAATCAATTCCCCCTCCCTCTCTTTAATCTGGTCCCGGGACAGCGCCTTCACATTTTTCAGCTCCGGGATTTCCACTATTGAAAACTTGCAATAGTGGGCCAGACGGCCGCTGTATTTGGCGATTCCCTCTTTAAGGTATGCATCCTCTGTTTTGCCTGTGAGAATGAGACGGATATTCATTGTTGTGGCTTGGTTTTTGTAAAATTTCTTCGGAAAACAATAATAAAGGTATGAAAAAATATCTGCTGATTTCAGTGTTGCTGCTTGCTTCGGCTATCAAATATGATGCCCGCGCAATAGATGACGCCGATGTGTTTATCCCGATAGCCAAATATTTTGAGGCGGGAGACAGCGACAAGCTTTCAGTATGGTTTGCAGACAATCTGCAGCTTGACCTCCTCGGTACCATAAACAATTGCAACCGCAACCAGGCCCGGCTGATAATGCGCAACTTCTTTACCAATTATACCCCAAAATCTTTCAAAATTGTGCACAAGAGTTCCCGCCCGCCAATGAGTTATGCTTCCGGCGATTTGGATGCGGGGGGCTCGCAGTTCAGGGTGACGATCTTCGTCAAGACAGTTTCATCTCGCAACGAGGTGCTTCAGATTAAGATAGAACGTCAATAAAACAAACGGCTGCTTTTCAGGGCAGCCGTTTGTTTTTCTGTGGTAAAGAACTATTCTTTCACACGCTCGCCGTATGTACGGTCCACAGTGTTTACCCTGATCTTGTCGCCCTGATTGATGAACAGGGGCACCATAAGGGTCGCGCCGGTCTCGAGGGTGCACTCCTTGAGGGCGTTGGAAGATGCGGTGTCGCCCTTGACAGCGGGCTCGGTATAGGTCACCTCAAGCTCTACATAGGTAGGGAGCTCGCAGGTGAGGCAGCGCTCTTCTTCGCCGGCCAGGAAAATCATATCCAGGGTCTGGCCCTCTTTCATAAGGTCGGCGTTTTCAATCATATCCTCTCCCAGATGAACCTGCTCAAAGGTCTCTGCGTGCATGAAGTTGTAACCGTCCTCATCCTTGTAGAGATACTGGTAGGGGCGGTGCTCCACGGTGATGAGCTCAATCTTCTCGCCGGCGTTCCAGGTTTTCTCCAGGATGCGTCCGTTCTCCAGGTTACGGAGTTTGGATTTGACAAAAGCGGGACCCTTACCCGGCTTCACATGTTGGAACCATACTATAGAACACGGTTTACCATTGAAGTCTATGCAAAGTCCGTTTTTAAAATCAGCTGTTGTTGCCATATAAATGATATTAGTTTGTTTCCAAACGACAAATATAGTAAAAGATTTAATAATGCAGGCAAGGTCTGCCGCTATGTCGTAAACCTTGCCCGGTTACTTTTCTCTTTAGGCTGATAATCAGTGTGTCGGTTTCTGGGAGCGGGCAAGGTCTGACGTGACGTCAGCCACCGCTTCCAGCTGCCAGCGGGGGGTGCTGGTGGCACCTGTGACGCCTACGCTGGTGGCGCCGGCAAGCCATGCTGCCTGAACGGAATCGGGCGCATCTACCCAGTAAGTGCGGGGGTTGTGCTTGCGGCAGAGTTCGAACAGCACCTTGCCGTTGGAGCTGTCGCGCCCGCTTACGAACAATATCACGTCGTGCCCGGCGGCGAAGTCGGCCAACTTCTGGTGACGGTTGCGCACCTGACTGCAGATTGTGTCGTGGATGGTGATATCGGCTGTGCGCTCAAGGCAGGCCGCTTTTAGGGCTTCGTATTCGCCCGGGTCCCGGGTGGTCTGGGAGAAGAGTTCGATATGATGGGAAAAGTCAAGCTGGTCTATCTCAGACAAGTTCTCGATGACTACCGCATTGCCCCCTGTCTGGCCCACCAGCCCGTTGACTTCTGCATGGTCCCGTTTTCCAAAAATCACTACGGAGCCTCCTGACAAAGATACCCGCCTGAATGCGGCTGCGATGTCGCGCTGCAGCTTGAGCACCACCGGGCATGTGCAGTCTATGAGGGTGATGCCCAGCGAACGGGCAAGCGAATATGTGGCGGGGGGTTCGCCGTGGGCCCGTATCAGCACGGTGCTCCCGGCTTCGAGGCTCTTCATCCCCTCCATGTTTATTGTCTCGAGCCCTTTTGAGGCAAGGCGCTCGATCTCTTCCGTATTGTGCACCATAGCCCCCAGGGAGTAGAGCATGCCGCCGCCGGAGAGAAACTCTTCTGCCTTGTTCACGGCACGCATCACGCCGTGGCAGAAGCCTGAATCGGGGTCTATTTCGCAGATGCTACAGCGAGAAGCCATACTTATCGTTGAGAAGGTTCACCAGCCACTCAATTTCATCCTCCATAGTCATGCAGGTATTGTCCAGCACTATGGCGTCATCTGCCTTGCGCAGGGGCGAGATCTCGCGGGTAGAATCTCTCTGGTCGCGGTCGCGCAAGTTGTGCAGCACGTCAATGAAGGTAGTGCCGGGGTCATCCATCTCACGGTAGCGGCGCATGGCCCGCACCAGGTCGTCGGCCTGCATGAATATTTTGAGCTCCGCATTAGGGAATACGGTAGTGCCGATGTCGCGGCCGTCCATCACCACACCGCCGCCGCTGGCCATCTTGTGCAGGTTGTCGTCCACAAAGGCACGCACGGCCGCAATTGCGCTCACCGGACTTACGTAACTGCTCACCTCCATCTGGCGGATGAGGCCCTCTACATTCTCATCGAAGATGAAGGTGTCGGGGCGCTGGGAAACTTCCAGTTCAGGCAGAAGGGCCACCAGGGCGGCTTCATCTATCTTGCCGCCGCCAATGGCACCCTTGCGGAGGCCGTAAAGTGTCATTGCGCGATAAAGCGCACCGGAATCGAGGTGAATGTAGTCGAGCTTTTCTGCAATAAGCTTTGCAAACGAACTCTTGCCGGTGGAGGAATAGCCGTCAATGGCTATTATGATTTTGGGCTGTTGTTTCATACAGAGTCAATTTTGACAAAGATACTCAAAAAAAAGACTACATTTGCAACTATGAAAATACTTGTTATCGACGACGAGAGGGCAATCCGCAACACCCTCAAAGAAATTCTGGAATATGAGGGGCATACCGTTTCTGTGGCAGAGGACGGCAAGGCGGGCTTTGAGGCCGCAATGGCGGGCAACTTTGACGCGATATTCTGCGACATAAAGATGCCTGAGATGGATGGCGAGGAGGTGCTGAAAAAGCTGGTGGAGGATGGGTGCTAATCATCCATAATCATGATTTCCGGCCACGGCGACATAGAGACCGCGGTGAACTGCATAAAGAACGGGGCCTACGACTTTATCCAGAAGCCGCTGGATCTGAACAGGATACTCATCACCCTCAAGAATGCCACCGATAAATCGTCGCTGGTGAAGGAGACCCGCATTCTGCGCAAGAAGAGCGACTCCAGATATAAGATTGTTGGCGAGTCGGAGGCAATCAAGCATGTGCGTGACGTCATTGCCAGGGTGGCTCCCACCGACGCCCGCGTGCTCATCACCGGAAGCAACGGTACCGGCAAGGAGCTGGTGGCGCACAACCTGCACCAGCAGAGCAACCGCGCCAGCGCCCCTTTTATTGAGGTCAACTGTGCCGCAATACCTGGCGAACTTATAGAGAGCGAGCTTTTCGGGCACGAGAAGGGCTCCTTTACCTCCGCCATCAAGCAGCACAAGGGGAAGTTTGAACAGGCCGACGGCGGCACCCTCTTCCTGGACGAGATTGGCGACATGAGCCTTGCAGCCCAGGCCAAGGTGCTCCGCGTGCTGCAGGAGAAGAAGCTCAACCGTGTTGGTAGCGACAAGGATATCGAGGTAAATGTCCGCGTGATTGCAGCAACCAACAAAAACCTGATAGACGAGATTGCAAAGGGGAATTTCCGCGAAGACCTCTACCACCGCCTGAGCGTGATACTTATCCACGTACCGGCCTTGAGCGAACGTATAGACGACATTCCCCTGCTGGTGGATTATTTCATTGAGCAGATTTGCTCCGAGAGCGGGATGCTCCGCCGCAAGGTCGAGCCCGCTGCCTACAAGGAACTGCAGAAAAAGTCATGGACCGGCAATATCCGCGAGTTGCGCAATGTGGTGGAGAGGCTGCTGATTCTCTCTGGTGACACCATCACCAAAGATGATGTGGTAATGTATGCTAATCCGGCATTCTAAAACGTTATGAACAACTTAGTTGCTATAGTAGGAAGGCCCAACGTGGGCAAATCGACCCTCTTCAACCGCCTGGTGGGTATGCGACAGGCCATTGTGGACAATGTGTCGGGTGTGACTCGAGACCGCCACTACGGCAAGTGCGAGTGGAGCGGCCACGAATTCAGCGTGGTGGACACCGGCGGATTCACCGTGAACAGCGACGACGTTTTTGAGAGCGCCATCCGCAGCCAGGTGATGATAGCCATTGAAGAGAGTGACCTGGTGATCTTTATGGTTGAGGTGGCCACTGGCATCACCGATTTCGACGCGGAGATTGCCGACATACTCCGCCGCAGCGGCAAGCCGGTAGTGCTGGCGGTGAATAAGGTGGACACCAGCGAAAAGCAATACGGAGTGTATGAATTCAACGCCCTTGGACTTGGCGAACCCTTCTCGATATCCTCTGCAACCGGCAGCGGGACAGGCGATTTGCTGGATGCCGTACTGGAGAAGCTCCCCGCCGACAGCAAGGTGGCGGAAGAAGAAGGCCCAAAACTGCCGCATATCGCCGTGGTGGGCAAGCCCAACGTGGGCAAGTCATCACTCACCAACGCCCTTCTTGGCGAGGACCGCAACATAGTAACTCCGGTTGCGGGCACCACCAGAGACGCTATATCAACTCACTACAACAAATTCGGACACGAATTCATGCTGGTGGATACCGCCGGCCTGCGAAAGAAGAGCAAGGTTACCGAAGACCTCGAGTTTTATTCGGTTATGCGTGCTATCCGGGCAATAGAGAACTCTGATGTCTGCATCCTGATGGTGGATGCGTCGCAGGGGATAGAGGCGCAGGATATGTCAATCTTCAACATCATCAATCGCAACCGCAAAGGGTGCGTGCTGGTGGTGAACAAATGGGATACTGTGGTGAAGGACAACAACACCATGAAGGAGTATCGCGAAGCAATCCAGAGGCGTCTGCAGCCGTATAACGATATCCCCATCGTTTTTACGTCGGTATTGAAAAAACAGCGCATACTGGACGTCCTGGATGCCGCCCAGCACGTATATGACAATTATTCCCGCAGGATACCCACCTCTGTGCTGAATGAGGCCATGCTGCCAGAGATAGAGAACTATCCGCCGCCGGCATGGAAAGGGAAATACATCAAGATCAAGTATATCACACAGCTCCCCACCGCATTCCCGGCGTTCGCATTTTTCTGCAACCTCCCGCAGTATATCCGCGACCCGTACAAGCGCTTTTTGGAGAACAAGCTGCGCGAACATTTTGACTTCCAGGGATGTCCGCTGCAGATTTTTATCAGACAGAAATAGGAGAGAGACCAGATGAGCGAAGAAACAGGCAACCTGAACATACCCCAGTACGAATACGACGATGGCAGCATCATACATCTTGAAGATGTCCAGCATATCCGCCAGCGACTCTCCATGTATATTGGGCGCAGGGGCGACGGCAGCGACTCCACCGACGGTATCTATGTCCTCACCAAGGAGGTGATTGACAACTCTGTGGACGAGTTCCGCAGCGGCAGCGGCAAGCGCATTGACATAACGCTGGAAGACAAGACGGTTACCGTGCGCGACTGGGGCCGCGGCATCCCCTTCGGAGCCATGATTATGGCAGTGAGCAGGCTGAACAGCGGCGGTAAATACAATAATAAGACCTACAAGCAGAGCGTCGGCTTGAACGGCGTCGGCCTCAAGGCGGTGAACGCACTCTCTTCTTTCTTCAAGGTTCAGTCGTTCCGCGACGGCGCTACCAAGTGGGCCACCTTCTCCAAAGGCGAGATTACCGGACAGGGGGAGGAGCCGACCTCGGAGCGCAACGGCACAATGGTGGTTTTCACTCCGGACGATGAAATATTCCCGGGATACAACTTCAACGAGGAGTATATCGTGGAGATGGTGAAGAACTACGCCTACCTTAACACCGGCCTCACCCTCAACTACAACAAGAACGCTTACAAATCTACGGATGGCCTGCTGGACCTGCTGAACGATAATATAGACGAGGAGCCGCTGTATCCGCCGATTCACCTTACCGGAGAGGACATCGAGATTGTGATGACCCACGGCAATAAATATGGGGAGAACATCTCCTCGTTTGTGAACGGGCAGAACACTATCCTGGGCGGTACCCACGTGGCTGCGTTCCGCGAGGCTATAGGCAAGACACTCAAGGATTTCTACAAAAAGGACTTTACCCCTGCGGACGCCCGCCAGTCAATAGTGGGCGCCATCGCCATCAGCATGGACGAGCCTGAGTTTGAGGCCCAGACAAAGGTGCAGCTGGGCAGCAAGGTGGTGAACAAGGAGGGACTCACAATGCAGAAGTTCGTGGGCGACTTTATCAGCCGCGAACTGGACAACTACCTGCATCAGCACAAGGATGTGGCGGATTTGATGCTGGCCAAGATACTTGCCTCCGAAAAGGATCGCAAGGCTATCCAGGGCTTGCGCAAAGAGACCAAGGAGCGCCTGAAGAAGGCATCCCTCAACAACAAGAAGCTCTCCGACTGTAAGATACACTACAACGACAAGAATGCCGAGCGTGACTCCACGATGATTTTCATCACCGAGGGCGACAGCGCGAGCGGCTCCATCAAAAAGATTCGCGACACAAACACCCAGGCAGTGTTCAGTCTCAAAGGCAAGCCGCTCAACAGCCACAAGGCCACCAAGAAGGATGTATATGAGAACGAAGAGCTCTCGCTGCTGCAGGCTGCGCTCAACATAGACGAGGATCTGGACAATCTCCGTTACAACTATGTGGTCATAGCTACCGATGCCGATATGGACGGTATGCACATCCGCCTGCTGTTGCTCACCTTCTTCCTGAAGTTTTATCCGGAGCTGATTCGCCAGGGGCACCTGTATATCCTGCAGACGCCGCTCTTCAGGGTGGCGGACAAGACCCATAACGTTTACTGCTACAACACTGCAGAGAAGGATGCCGCTACCGGCAAGATGAAGAACTCCACAGTGACCAGGTTCAAAGGTCTTGGAGAGATATCTCCGGAGGAGTTCAAAGGGTTCATCGGCAAGGATATCCGTCTGGAGAAGGTCCATCTGGCAGGTGACGACCCTGTGGCCGACCTGCTGGAGTTCTATATGGGTGAGAACGACAACATCCGCCTCGATTTTATCCGCGACAACTTGCGCAGCGATATAGACAATGTAGAGGAGGCTCAGTAAGCGATGAAACCATCAACTGCCAAATTTATACTTACAAGAGTCCTGGGCTGGAAGCCGGACCCCGCATTCCCTACGGCCAAGAAGGCTTTGGTGCTGGGCGTTCCGCACACCAGCATATGGGATTTTGTAGTGGCTTACCTGTATGCCCGCTCCAATAATGCCCCGATGCACATCCTGGTCAAGGAGAACTTCTTTTTCTGGCCCGTTGGGCCCGTTATCAGCAAATGGGGTGCAATTCCGCTGAAAAAGACAGGTACAGGCGGTGCAAGCGCAATAATGCAGATGGTGGAGGCTTTCAATACCCACGATACAATACTCATGGGTATCGCCCCGGAAGGTACCCGCAAACCAGTCAAGAGGTGGAAAACGGGATATCATGTGATAGCCACCAAGGCCGGGGTGCCGGTTTATGCCGGCAGTATCAACTGGAAGGACAAGACCATTAGTTATGGCGAGGTTTTCCCTCTCACCGACGATATAAAGGCCGATTCCCTGCGCCTTCAACGGCATTACAAGGCGCTCGGGGTAGTGGCAAAATATCCTGAGAAGTTCGTTTACGACGACGAGGTCTAGCCCCGTCGTTTTTTGTCTGTTATAAAATAGTTTATACCTTTGCGGTCCCTTCAGGTGAGGCGCTCTGTCGGGGATGCCTTATGGCATCTCAGGAAAGTCCGGACAGCATAGGGCGGCGCGCTGTGGAAAGCACAGATGGGCGTAAGCTTATGTCGCGCGTAACAGAAAACAACCGGCCCGCTTATGCGGACCAAGGGTGAAAATGTGGGGTAAGAGCCCACGGGGATATGCGGCGACGTATATCCGGTACGCGCCCGCGCGCTGCAAGGCCAAATATACCGGCACATAAGGGCTGCCCGCCCTTTGCCGGGGGGTAGGCTGCGTCAGATAAATGACAGAGGGGGTGGTGTGCGGACCGCATTTGCTGGTCATCCGCCATCTCACAGAACCCGGCTTACAGCCTCACCTTAAACTATAACGGAACACCTTTTGGGGGTGTTCCGTTTTTTATAGGTCTCTGTATATCAGTTTGCTTACCTTACCTTGAATATGTATGTGATGGTGCCCTCCTGGGCTTCCGGGGCGGTGCGGGATACGTTGAAATGGGCGCCGAGGGCGGCCTTGCGGGCGCTTTCGCGCAGGGCTTTGTCGGAGATGGTGGTGCCGGGAGCGCCGGCGACGGCCGATATTACCTTGCCCTCCTGGTTTACCAGAATCTTTACGACGATTTTGCCGCCGTCGCCGGATTCAAACACAGGCAGGGGAAGTGAGCCCACTACGGAGCGTCCCTCCAGTTTGGCGGAGGGTTCGCTTTCCGGGTTGCCGACCTTGGTATTGCCCTGGGTGTGGCCAGCGGTGAGTTTTTCTGAAATTTTCTCTGCCACCTGCTGAGCCAGGGTGTCTTTGTCTGTGTTCTGGGCAGAACTGAACAGGGCCCTCTTGTTGATCTCCTTCTCGCGTGGCGGTTCCGGAACCTCTACGTCGCCCTTATCGCCAACGGTGCTCTCCTGACTCAGGTTTGGCCGTTTGGCAACTGTCTGTGCCTCTGTTTTCTGTACGAGTTTTACGGGCTGCTTTGGCTGGGGTATCTCTGTACGGGGCTCCTTGCCGGCCTTCACCTCTATCTTCTGCGGCTCCAGTTTTGGCAACTCTTCCGGCTCCATGTCAACAAGGATCTCGGTATCGCGGGGTTTGACCGTCGGGGAGATGGTCATGAGTGAGCAGAATGCGAACAGGAACAAGGCAAAGCCTATCGAGGACATTGTCCCGATAAACCTTGCTCTTGATTCATATCCGTAGTACATTGCTCACGAAGTATAAATCGTTATTCCGGCGACGTGGCCATAATCACCTTATAGTGATTGTGCTTGGCGATGTTCATTACGGCAACTACCTCTTTGATGGGGACGGTCTCGTCGGCATAGATGCTGAAGGTGGGATCGTCCTCGCCGTCGAGCACTTCGCGCAATTCACCCTCGATTTCTTCAAATTTTACGGGGGTGGCGTCACCGTTTATGTGGTATGTGCAACGGTTCTGCTGGGGGTAATGCTTGATTGAGACGGTCGCCATAGGCTTTGCCGACACCTGCCCGGTGCTCTTGGGGAGCAGGAGCTTGAGGGCGTTGGGGTTGATGAGGGTGGATGTCACCAGAAAGAA
Organism: Bacteroidales bacterium; assembly: GCA_017614715.1. GTDB lineage: Bacteria > Bacteroidota > Bacteroidia > Bacteroidales > UBA932 > Equibacterium. The sequence continues at coordinate 14,100 of JAGABI010000058.1, forward strand.
TATCAGCAGCAGGAACACGATGTCTGTCATTGACGACATCGAGAAGCTGGAATCTATCTTGCAGGATCTCTTGAGTGCCATTGCCGTGCAGTATTATTCAACGTCGAGTTCCATGGAACCGGAGGTATGGGAAGAGATGTTGCCACTTTCGAGGGCGTCCATGAACTCAATGGTACTGTTCTCCATCTTGTACACCACATCAGATACGCGGCTGGTGAGGTAGTTGTAGCAGAAGTATGCTATGATACCCACGATAAGGCCGCCTACGGTGGTGATCATCGCGGTATAGATACCGCCGGAGAGGAGGGTGATATCGATGTTGTTCCCGGCCCTGGACATATTGAAGAAGGCCTGTACCATACCCATTACGGTACCGAGGAAACCAATCATCGGGGCGCCGCCGGCGATGGAGGCCAGGATCGGGAGCCCCTTCTCGAGGCGTGCGACTTCGAGGTTGCCCACGTTCTCTACTGCGGCCTGTATGTCGTGCAGGGGTCGGCCCATGCGTTCGATACCCTTCTCAAGCATACGTGCGATAGGGGTGTCGCTCTTCTTGCAGAGTGCCAGGGCGCTCTTCTTCTTGCCGTCCTGCAGATAGTCGGTGATGTCTTTGGTGAAGTTCTTGTCCACTTTGGCGGCGTGGTTGATGGCATAAAGTCTCTCCGCAAACACGTAGATGGCCACTATCGAGAGGATAGCGAGCACAATCATCAGCCAGCCGCCTTTGCTGGCCAGGCCCAGGAGAGAGAATGACGAGTCCC